>JAEEXN010000030.1 GCA_016291595.1 Prevotella sp. | reverse complement strand
TATCGGAATAGAACCAGATTATAAAGCTTATTTGAAATCAAAAAAAGTCCCTGCGCCACTTGCTTTCATATCAGATGACGAAGAAACGAAGATTTCTTGGATTGAACAGCGGATTAAAGAAGTATATTCTATATACAAACGTCTACCATCGATTGCTATCTTCCTGAATGATGCAAGAGACATAAGGGATTTTGTTGAATCGCTGGAGAACAGTGACTTCATTAATGATACTGCTATTGAGGTTGTTGATGGCAGTTCTGGCATGTTGCTGGCAAGCAGTAATCAAATACGTGTATATCCAATCAATGTGGTAAAAGGCATGGAGTTCGACGTAGTGTTCTTCCATAACATTGATAACTCATCTGAAAATGCAGATCTTATCAAACGCTACATATATGTTGGCGTATCGAGAGCTGCATTCTTTTTAGGAGCAACATTTAATGAAGATAATAAGGAAATAAGCAAATACTTTGAACAAGGAAAGAACTGGAAGACCATTACAGAAAAGAAGGAGCCACGAGCAGTTAGTGAGGCAGAACCCTCAAAGATTTCTAACGATACAAAAGTTGATGCTTTAATGTCTGTCAGTGAGAAAACAGTTCAACCGAAAAAGAAATATCACCTACTTTCAAATGGAACACCAAGGCTATCGGAAACCTATAAAAAGACATATAAACTGATAGCTGAAGGTTTAAGCCCTGAGGAAATATCCTTACGACGTTCCCTTTCTGCTCAAACTATTTATTCTCACATTGCGTTCTTTATCGAGAAAGGATATCTAGAAGTGATGGATTTCGTTTCTCAATCTACATACGAAGAAATACATAAAGTAGCAAACGAGGTTGGGACAAAGAAATTGTCAGCCATTAAGGAACTATGTAATGACACTATCTCTTATGCTGAAATAAAAATGGTTCTTGCCAGTATAGAAAATGAAGAGCAAGAAAACGTATTGAAAACAAGTGCAGATTCTGAGTGGTATTTTATAGATTATGTTCCGTTTATAAAACACAGTAAGAGCTTCACCTCACATGGTTGCCGAGTTGTTCTTTCCGTTTCTGGATATTACCTTGAACTTTACGGACATTACATCAAGTTGGGTGATTATCATGATGGAGTAAACTTTAACCAAGGTAATATATGGATTAAAGGACCATCTAAAGAAATGGTTTATAATATAGTTCATAATATAGATGGTGAGAGCCACGTAATAGGTAAAATAAAGGAAGAGAATAATGAAATAATATATACAAATACAAAAGGCGAAAAATATATAATAACCTTTTAACGAATAACTGACTAAAAGAATACAATACCAATAATAAAAACATGTGTGACGGAGATTATGATGGCGGTTATGGCGGTGATCCCGACTATGACGATTTAGAGTTCAGGGAGCGGAATCCCAATATTTACGGTAATGACGAGTATATGCAGAACTATTATGGTTCTAGCAGAAAGAATCATTATCATAAACGGGCTAATCAGACATACTACGGCCAAACCTCGGCAGACAGGCAATTCCATGAGGAATATCTCCAATGGAAACGAGATCATCCTGACCGGGTAGAATATTTCAAATCGAAGAAACATGGCAGGATGAACGGTAGAACCCAACAAGAACTTGAGTGGCCGGAAATCATTGTCAGATTGATTATACTGGCTTTTTTCATTGCCGTTATGGTTTTTTCGTGTTGTGATTTCTGACGACAGAAAACAGACGATGGGTTTGAAACCATTGTCGACCTCGCCGGCTCAGAAACCGTCCAGTCGATGCACATCGCCGAGGCCATCGGGTATAGGAACCTTGACCGTGGCGACTGGGCAGAGAGAGGATTGTAGAACCAATTCGTATTATTATGCGGTCAATTAGTTTGAAAAAACTACTGTTTGTGGTGTTTTCAACTCTCTTGATGAGCATTCCCGCATCATTTGAGCCTGGCCACTTTGCAAAAGCGCTGTTTATAAGTGCCTTCGGCTTTTCATTGTCTATCAGTTTACTCTTATTATGGGTTACCTCCAGGCATACTCTTTTAAGGAGAATAGTATGGGTTGTCTTGTTTGCGCTGTTTTTCATTGAGTGTTATGTTTATATTTGCTTTGGCTCCAGATTCGACCCGAATATCCTGACGCTAATACTGCAAACAAACGCTGCCGAAGCATCCGATTTTGTCAGGGTCTACTTGTTCTCGCCCAAGTCCTTACTCATCATTGCATTGGCAGTAGCTGTTGGTGTTTTACCGCTATGCCTCAATATAAAAAGAACTATCCGGAACCGACATCCCAAATTGGCAGGGACTATTCTCGGGGGATTATTCCTTCTGGGCCTTGCCTTTCCCTTCCTCCCCCTGCCCTTCCCTTTGGGATTAAACACGCTGATGCAAGTCTACAACAATTTCCATTTTGTTACCGAGCAGCATCAAGATATCGAGTCCATTGAGGCGATGTTAGGAAGAATCCAAATCAAGCATGCGCCTTCCGCGGATGAAGCACCTGCCATCGTTCTTGTCATTGGCGAATCGCACAACAAGAACCACTCCAGCATCTATGGATATCCCTTACCAACATCACCCCATGCCGAACAAGAACAAAAGAATGGCAACTTGATTGTCTTCCATCATGCGATGACACCCACAAATGGCACCAACTGGGCCATGCGCTACATCTTCTCACTGAAGGAATGTGGAAGTGAGAAAGACGACTCTGCCCAGCATGTGTTGATGCCTGCCATCTTCAAAAAGGCTGGTTATCGTGTTTCCTATCTCGACAACCAATACACGCGCTCCACAAGCGGAATCTGGGACTACAGCTGTGGCTATTTCCTTAATCCGTCAACAATCAACGAGTCCTGTTTTGACTACCGGAATCATGAATTATATCAATATGACGATGATTTTGTCAACACTTACAAGGACAAGATGTTCACTTTGCCTAAATCCCTTGTTATCATACACTTAAAAGGCCAGCATTTCGATGCTGCCCTCCGCTATCCAGAGAGTTATGCATTCTTCAGCAGCTCAGACATACCACGCGAAGACCTGACAGAGAGTCAGAAGCAACAAGTGGCGATATACGATAATGCAACCCGCTATAATGACATGGTATTGTCGCACATCATGGATATTTACAGGCATCACGATGCTGTCATGGTCTATCTTTCAGACCATGGGGAGCAGGTTTACGACGGACCAGACCATCATTACGGCAGAGAGTTTGGCGGTCTCACCGATCATGAAACGCTAAAGAATGTGTTTGAGATTCCGTTGCTGGTATGGTGTAGTGATACATACCAAAAGAATCATCCCGGCAAGTATGACCAAATAAGAGCATCAGCCTCAAGACATATTTGCACAGCCGATCTTCCCTATTTCCTATTAGACTTGGCTGATATAGACTGTAATTTCCAAAAACACAACCGAAGCTACATCCACCCTCATTTCATTCAACACAAGGTTCGTTTGGACTAAGAGAAAAGGATTGCGAAATGAAGAATTGAGGTCCTAAGGACTCCACGCATTTTGAATTGAACCTTTATTATTCTCGAAAAGGCATAAATCAAAGTACTAACAGGCATTTTTCGTGGTACAAACAGGCATTGATTGAGGTACATACAGGCACCAATGGGAAGCTATCACTGCAGTGATAGGATGCTTTCACTGGAGTGATAGGACGCTCTCACTGGAGTGATAGGATTCTCTCACTGGAGTGATAGCCTTAAAAAAAGGTCAAACGATGCTTTCGATAATCTCTTGATGGCATTCTGCGCTGGTATCAAAAATGAAAATCCGAAGTGCAGGATGCTGAGTACAAAGATACGAAATTCCTTCGAGAATACCAACATTTTTCTGAATTATCTGCACAGACGGTACGGTTTATGGTTGTATTTTATTTGGAACTTAATTAACTTTTTATTACCTTTGCAGAAGGTAACAACCATGAAACAGCGATTGTTCGGAATGACTCAATAATTATTTATAGATGAAAAACATTTTATCGTTACTCGGATTCAACGCTGCCCAGCACAGCGTTAAGACAGAACTTCTGGCCGGACTTACCACTTTCCTGACCATGAGTTACATTCTGGCCGTCAATCCTATCATCCTAAGCGAGACCGGTATGGACAAAGGCGCCGTTTTCTCAGCAACGGTCATTGCCGCTGCAGTAGCAACCCTCGTGATGGCTTTCTATGCTAAAATGCCTTTTGCACTGGCATCCGGCATGGGCATCAATGCCTTCTTCGCCTACACGTTGGTCATTATCATGGGCTATACGTGGCAGCAGGCGCTGTCGGCTGTGCTCATCGAGGGTATTGTGTTCATCCTCCTGACCATCTTTAAGGTACGCGAGGCCATTGTCGACTCCATTCCGCTCAATCTGCGCTACTCCATCTCGGTGGGTATTGGTATGTTTATTGCGTTCATCGGACTCAAGAACGGTGGCATTGTCGTCGCCAGCGAAGCCACGATGACCAGCCTTTGCACGTGGAATGCCACCTCGCTGCTGGCCATGGCAGGCATCCTGCTCGGAGCCATCCTGCTGGCACTGAAGGTGAAGGGCGCCCTGTTCTACACGATTATCATCATCACCATCATCGGCATTCCGTTCGGAGTAACACAAATACCTGAGAACTTCACGCTGGTCAGCATGCCTGTATCGCTCGATGCCGTCGCCTTCAAAATCGACTTCTCGCGCTTCCTGGCACTCGACCTCGACTTCTATATTGTGGTGTTTACCCTCCTGTTCATGGACCTCTTCGACACCATCGGCACACTTATCGGTGCTGCCACGGGTGCCGGCATGGCCGACAAAAAGACGGGTAAGATTCGCAATCTGAACAAAGCCCTGATGGCCGACGCCATCGGAACCACCGTCGGCGCACTTTGTGGCACGTCGACCGTTACCACTTACGTAGAGAGTACCACCGGAATTCTGGAGGGTGGCCGCACGGGTCTGACCTCATTCACCGTGGCCATGCTCTTCCTCGTGGCATTGTTCTTCTCGCCTGTGTTCCTGATGATTCCCGCCGCAGCCACTACCAGCGCCTTGTTCCTGGTCGGCGTCATGATGCTCCGCTCCATCATCCATATCGACTTCATCGATTTCACCGAGTCGATGCCTTGCTTTGTCACCATGCTGATGATGCCGTTCACCGCCAGCATCTCCGAGGGTATCGTATTGGGCTTGCTCTCTTATGTACTCGTCAAAATTCTTACCGGCCGCTATCGTGAGCTGTCGATTACGATGTATATCCTCGCCGCCTTCTTCGTCATGAAGTATGTGGCACCGCTGTTGTCATAAACGAATCAACAAAATAACATATCATAGCCATGAGAAAAAGCATTCTTTTCGCCTTGCTCATGATGATGGGCATGGCCGTGCAGGCACAGAACGTGCAGCTGCACTACGATTTCGGTCGTAACATCTATCCCGACGAGGAGGCAGGCAGACAGAAAGTGACGATGACCCTCGAGAAATTCAAGGCCGACAAATGGGGTTCTTGGTTCTATTTCGTGGATGTCGACTTCAGCCGTAAGTTCACAGAAGGTGCCTACACGGAGATTTCGCGTGAGTTCAATCTGGGCAAGCAGTCGCCTTTTGCCGCCCATATAGAGTATGATGGCGGACTGAACCGTTTCGGCAGCTTCCAGCAGGCAGCCCTCATCGGTCCGGCATGGAACGGCCATTCAGCCGATTTCTCGAAGACCTACTCAGTACAGTTTATGTATAAGCGCTTCTTCAAGAGCTACGAGTACACCCACGGCTTCAACAGTCTTCAGCTCACCGGCGTATGGGGCATCACCTTCGCCCGCAAGGCATGCACCTTCTCGGGATTCATCGATTTCTGGCGTGGAGAGAAAGCCAACGGTCACGGACAACTCGTGCTCCTCACCGAGCCGCAGCTATGGTACAACCTGAACACCCTGAAGGGTATGGATGGTGTGAATCTGAGTATCGGAACAGAGTGGGAAATCAGCAGCAACTTCGTCTACAACACCTACAACGACAAGTCGTTCTTCTTCAATCCCACGCTGGCCGTGAAGTGGACGTTCTAGCAACCACATCCGACTGTCTCGCGAAGAGTAGGGAGCAACATCCCTCGCTTTTCGCCGGCAGTTACCATCAACACGATATCCAATACTCATCATTTTAACATCCAACACTCATGCAAAACCAAGCATTAAGCCCCGCACGAAAAACCATCGTGGGCGTACAGTTCCTCTTTGTGGCCTTCGGCTCAACGGTTCTGGTGCCCCTGCTTGTGGGTCTCGACCCCGCCACGGCTCTTTTCACCGCCGGTCTTGGCACATTCATATTCCATCTGGTCACAAAAGGCAAGGTGCCCATCTTCCTGGGTTCCAGCTTTGCCTTCATAGCACCTATCATCTCAGCTTCCAAACAGTGGGGAATGCCCGGCACACTGGCAGGAATGGCAGGTGTGGCACTGGTCTATTTCGTCATGTCGGCACTTATCAAATGGCAGGGACGCCGTCTGCTCGACCGTCTGTTCCCGCCCGTTGTCATTGGCCCCGTCATCATCTGTATCGGCCTGTCGCTATCACCCGCAGCCGTCAATATGGCTAAGGAGAACTGGCTGTTGGCCTTCATCTCACTCGTTACCGCTATCATTGTGCTTGTCGTCGGTAAGGGACTCATCAAACTGGTACCCGTCGTATGCGGAATCATCGTGGGTTATATCGTAGCCCTGTGCCTGGGACTGGTCGATCTCTCGGCAGTCAGCAGTGCGCCTTGGTTCGCCCTGCCGCCAAGCATCTCCCATTTCCAGTTGCCACAGTTTGCGTGGGAGCCATTCCTCTTCATGATTCCCGTGGCCATAGCACCTGTCATCGAGCATATCGGTGACGTCTATGTGGTGGGAGCCGTCGCAGAAAAAGACTTTGTGAAAGATCCCGGTCTGCACCGCACCATGTTCGGTGACGGTCTGGCATGTCTGGTGGCTGCCATCTTCTCCGGTCCTCCAGTAACCACTTACAGCGAGGTTACCGGAGCCATGCAGATTACGCGCATCACTAGTCCCGCAGTCATCCGAATTGCCGCCGGCACAGCCATCGTCTTCTCCATCATCGGTAAGCTGAGCGCCTTGTTGCAAAGCATCCCGAGCGCCGTGCTGGGAGGTATCATGCTGTTGCTCTTCGGTTCTATTGCCTCGGTAGGTATCCAGAACCTCATCAACAGTAAGGTTAACCTCAATGAGACGCGCAACATCATCATCGTCAGCGTAGCTCTTACCCTCGGCATTGGAGGCGCCGTCATTCCTTTCGGCACATTCTCGCTGAGCGGTATCGGACTGTCGGCACTGGCTGGCGTCATCCTCAATCTCGTTCTCCCGAGAACCAAGGACGCGGAATAACAGCCTGTCACCGGCATCTTTCGGTTAAACACCGGTTCATCTTAATCCGTATGCGGCAGCCCGTCGCATACGGATTTGTTTATACTCCCAAATCAGTTCGTGACAATTCCCCTGCGTAAAGCTAACAGACAGACAGATTTTACTATAGAAAACAGTGGGAATACAAAAAAAAGTTGTAATTTTGCAGGCAAAATAAAAAAGAACAATTACACAATGGAACAGAAGAATTATAAGCGCACGACTGTGACCGCTGCCCTGCCCTATGCCAACGGCGGTGTGCATATCGGTCACCTGGCCGGCGTATATGTACCGGCAGATATCTATGTGCGGTATCTCAGGCTGAAGAAGAAGGACGTGATATTCATTGGCGGAAGCGACGAGCACGGCGTGCCCATCACCATCCGCGCCCGCAAGGAAGGCATTACCCCGCAGGATGTGGTAGACCGTTACCACAAGATGATTAAGGACTCGTTCGAGGACTTCGGCATCTCGTTCGATATCTACAGCCGCACCACCTCGGAAACGCACCATAAGTTTGCTGCCGAATGGTTCCGCAAACTGTACGATGAGGGCAAGCTGACCGAGGAAACCACCACCCAGCTGTACGACGAGGAGGCCAAGCAGTTTCTGGCTGACCGCTATGTAGTCGGCGAATGTCCCCACTGCCACAACGAAGGAGCCTATGGTGACCAGTGTGAGAAGTGCGGACGCGACCTCTCGCCCATGGAACTGATCAACCCGAAGTCGACCATCAGCGGCTCAACACCCGTGCTGAAAGAGACGAAGAACTGGTATCTGCCACTGAACGAATATCAGGACTGGCTGAAACAGTGGATTCTGGAAGGACACAAGGAGTGGCGTAGCAACGTGTACGGACAGTGCAAGAGCTGGCTCGACATGGACTTGCAGCCCCGTGCTATGACACGCGACCTGGACTGGGGTATCCCCGTTCCCGTAGAGGGAGCCGACGGCAAGGTGCTCTATGTATGGTTCGACGCCCCCATCGGCTATGTGTCGAACACCAAGGAACTGTGCGAGAAAGAGCCTGAGCGCTGGGGCTCGTGGGAGAAATGGTGGCAGGATGAGGACACACGTCTGGTGCATTTCATCGGTAAGGACAACATCGTGTTCCATTGCATCATCTTCCCTGTGATGATGAAGGCGCACGGCAAGTATATCATGCCCGACAACGTGCCTGCCAACGAGTTCCTGAATCTGGAGAACGACAAGATATCCACCTCGCGCAACTGGGCCGTATGGCTGCACGAGTATCTGGTGGAGATGCCCGGCAAGCAGGATGTGCTGCGCTATGTGCTGACTGCCAATGCTCCTGAGACCAAGGACAACAACTTCACTTGGAAGGATTTCCAGGACCGCAACAACAACGAGCTGGTGGCTGTCTACGGTAACTTCGTGAACCGTGCGCTGCAACTGACCAAGAAATACTGGAACGGTGTCGTTCCCGCTTGTGGCGAACTGCTGGATGTAGACCGCCAGGCACTCGACGAGTTCAAGGATGTGAAGCAGAAAGTAGAAGCCCTGCTCGAGCAGTTTAAGTTCCGCGACGCCCAGTTCGAGGCCATGAACCTGGCGCGTATCGGCAACCGCTATATCACCGAGTGTGAGCCTTGGAAGGTTTGGAAGACAGACCCGAAGCGCTGCGAGACCATCCTGAACATCTGTCTGCAGCTCACCGCCAACCTCGCCATTGCCTTCGAGCCGTTCCTGCCGTTCTCGTCGAAGAGACTGCGCGACATGCTCAATATCGACAGCTTCGAGTGGGAGCAGCTGGGAAGCACCGACCTGCTGAAGGCCGGACACCAGTTGGCTGAGCCCGCTTTGCTCTTCGAGAAGATTGAGGACGACGTGATTCAGCGCCAGCTGGACAAGCTGGAGGCTACGAAGAAAGCCAACGAGGCTGCTGCATGGAAGGCCGCTCCCGTGAAGGACACGGTCGACTTCGAGACTTTCGAGAAGCTCGACATCCGCGTAGGACTGGTGAAAGACTGCCAGAAAGTGAAGAAATCGAAGAAGTTGCTGCAGTTCACCATCGACGACGGCTCTGGCACCGACCGCACTATCTGCTCGGGCATTGCCGCCTTCTACGAGAACCCCGAGGAGCTGATTGGCAAGCGCATCCTCTTCGTTGCGAACTTCGCACCGCGCAAGATGATGGGCATAGAGAGTCAGGGCATGATTCTGAGTGCCGTCGACGCTGACGAAAGCCTGAGTGTTGTCACCTCAACCAAGGATGTGAAGCCGGGCAGTCAGGTAGGATAAAACGACATACCAACATCAAGACAAGAGAATAAACACACCATCTGGGAATACTCATTTGTGACGTTTATTCTCTTGTTTTTTGTGGTATGAATGGCTGATGCATCGCTAAAGAGGCATATTAATATGTTAATGAGTATTAATATTTTTCTATTTGATGCAAGGTTTCGCACAACTGCGTGTTTAATCGATAGCAATCCGTAAGTCCAATTACACATGAAACACCGATTATTGATACTTGCCATCTCCGTAATAGCCACCGCCATGATTGGCTTTGGCTGTTCAAGCGACGACAGCGACAACACAATGCCAGGCAAGTTGCAGGTGGTCGATGTGAACACGTCGGGGTGTAAGACAAAAGTAGACGTAAGCGCCAATACGCGTGCAGACGACATTACGAGGCAAACTCGTATGACGATTAAGCTCGACAACAATCATCAGGCGCTGGTCAATATCTACGGCATCTGGCTGAATTGTGCGGCAGAAGGCGTAGAGGACGTGAGAGTTAGCCTCGAAAGCGGCATCATCACTATGGTGATAGTTCCGAGGGACACAGAGCACGACGTGAATTGTATCTGTCCTTACGACTGCTCGTTCATCATGACAAACGTGCAAAGCGGACATTATCAGCTCATCGTCTACGTCGCTCAAGGTCCTGACAAGACATACAATCCCGACTATCCAATATACAAGGGCGAACTGACACTAACAAATAACCTAGAAACGAGCCTCGTTTGGTAGGCTGCTTTTAACCAAAATTCTAATTAATCGCTGCCCCGCTTAGCACATAAGCGGGGCAAAATTTTGCTATTATCCAAAAAGATTGTATCTTTGCAGAAAGTTTGGGGGTCCCATAGTTCAATGGATAGAACAAGTCTCTCCTAAAGATTAGATCCGAGTTCGATTCTCGGTGGGACTACCTCGCAGAGATTATAGTTTATCGTCAGCAGTAAGTAGATTTCGACAAAAGCTGGCCATTTGTAGTTAGGAGACAATACCATGATAGGAGCAATAATTGGAGACATCGTAGGCTCGCGTTTTGAGTTCGGTCCTGTGCCCGAAAAGGGGTTTGAGTTGTTCACGCCCGAATGCAGTTTCACCGATGATACCGTCTGTACCATCGCCATTGCCGACGCCATCATGAACCATAAAAGCTACGAGCAGGCGCTGCTGGAGTGGTGCCGCCGTTACCCCGACCCGATGGGCAGCTATGGCCACCGGTTCTACCAGTGGATACATGCCGCTGTGCAGACACCTATGGACAGCTTCGGCAACGGCTCGGCCATGCGTGTCAGTCCGGTGGGATGGCTCTTCGATGACTATCATGAGGTGTTGGAAGAGGCCAAAAAGAGTGCCGAGGTGAGCCATAATCATCCCGAAGGCATCAAGGGAGCACAATGTACGGCCGTACTGATTTACTGGCTACGCACGGTGCGCATCACCAAGGAGAAGGTGGAGCGTTCAGTGAAGAAGAGCTTCGATTACGATGTGCCGCCCATGAAAGACATTCTCCGCATCGGCTCGTTGGGCCATTTCGACGGCACCTGTCAGGAAACCGTACCGATGGCAATCCGCTGCTTTTTGGATGCCGACAATTTCGAGGAGGTCATCAGGAATGCCGTATTGTGCGATGGCGATACCGACACGAAGGCTGCTATCGCAGGCAGCATTGCCGAAGCCTACTACGAGGTGCCCGACAACATGGTTGAAAAAGCTATCAGTTATCTGCCCGACGATATGCGGAAGATTCTGGACCAGTACTATGATGTACTGCAACAGCGCGTAGGACAATAAAAACCTTGGGCAGCATGCCCTCTCAATCAGACATCAATTACGCTATTTATAGAAGAGCCCTCCAAATTTGCAGGAGGGCTCTCTATGTTTGTAGAACAGCCCTCCAGATTCGTAGAAGGGCTCTCTGTGTTTGTAGAACAGCCCTCCAGATTCGTAGAAGAGCTTTCCAGGCTTGCTGAACAGCTCTCGGTTAAACCAAAATATTACCCGGCAAAAGCAAAACACTTTTGCCGGGTAGTTTACATGTATTTCGGACAGGAACAAGCTAAAGACGATGTTTCTATAGTCTGTTCTTACTATTATTTGAACAAATTCCATTTAGGCGGTTCCTTACCCAGCAGGTGGCGCACGAAGAAATCGTAGCGCTTATGCTCACCATAATTCTCGCCCATGGAATGGTGGATTCCCGGCAGTACAACCAGTTCGAAATCCTTGCCGGCTTTCTCCAAGGCAGCGACTACCTGCATGGTAGACGCAGGGTCTACGTTGTCGTCCAACTCGCCCACGACCAACATCAACGGGCGCTCCAGCCGGTAGGCATTCACCGTATTCGAGCACTCCTCGTAGCTTGAATCGATAGGATACGACATCCACTGCTCATTCCACCATATCTTATCCATGCGGTTGTCGTGGCATCCGCAGGCAGCATAGGCAGCCTTATAGAAGTCGCCATGCCACAACACGGCAGCCAGCGCGTTCTGCCCGCCAGCCGAACAGCCATAGATTCCCACGCGGTCGATGTCCATATAGGGATATTTCTCGGCTGCAGCACGTATCCATGCGATACGGTCGGGCAGTCCGCCATCCTTCAGGTTCTTGTAACACACCTCCTCGAACTGCCGGGTTCGGAACGAGGTGGTCATGGCATCGAGCTGAACAACGATGAATCCCAGCTCTGCCAGGTCGTCCAATGTCCAAATCCATGGTGTGAACGACTTAGGCACGTATTGGTCTCCAGGACCGGAATAGATGTACTCAATGACAGGATACTTCTTTTGCGGGTCGAAGTTTGTAGGCCGGCGGATGAGCCCCCACATGTCGGTCACTCCGTCACGGCCCTTGGCCACGAACACCTCGGGTGCCTGCCAGCCTTCAGCCTTAAGCCTCGAGATATCGGCTGTCTCCAATGTGCGGATGACGCGCCCGTCTTTTCCTGAGCGCAGCACAGTTACAGGCGGTGTTGAGATGGTCGAATAGGTATCGATAAGGTACTGCATGTCCTCCGTATAGGTGGCTGCATGATTGCCTTCTTCCGGTGTCAGGCATTTCAGGCGCTTGCCGTCTATACCTATTTTATAATAGTGGATGAGATAGGGATCTTCTTTCGGATTCATACCGCAGGCAGAGAAATACACCTGGCCATTCTTCTCGTCTACCTTTTGTATACCCCGCACGTAGAACTCGCCCTTCGTCACCTGGCGGACAAGCTTTCCGGTCTGCCGGTTGTAGAGATAGATATGGTGGCGGCCGTCGCGCTCGCTGGTCCAAAGAATAAACCGTCCGTCCTCGAAGTCATGGCGCTCCTGGCGGTTATAGTTCACGTATTTGTCGTTCCGTTCCTCGATAAGCGTACGCACTTGCCCCGTCTCTGCCGACAGTTCCAGCACCCGGAACACCTTATGTCCGCGCTCGTTATACTCGAAGGTAAGGGTACGGCTGTTTTTGTCCCATTGGGGAGCCGACACATAGTATTGTTTGTCGAACAACTCGGTGGAAGGTTCCACTACCTTTCCCGTGGCCACCTCCACAACAACGGGCACACGGTAGTTCAACGAATCGCCAGGCTTGGCATATTCCTGTTTGTGCAGCACGGGCTCCAGTTGTTTCGCGGGAGTCGACTCTACGTAATACACATAGTGCTTGGGGGCAGGCTTGATGCGCACGGTGGCAAAGTATCGGCCGTCGGGCGAGAACGTTCCCCACGACGAGTAATAATAGGTAGAATCTCCGTTCGTGGTCAGCGGACGCGCGTCAGCTGGGATGGCTGGAGTAACAAACGGAAGGACAGGAGTATTGTCGGTGCGTTTGCCAATCCACAGGTTGTTGTCGCGATGGAACACCACCAGACTGCTGTCGGGCGAGATGCGCACACCGTCTTTCTCGTCGGGCACCTCCATCCAGTGACGTTGCGGTCCCTGGAACTGGCGTCTCCTGGGTTTCTCAGGATTCTCCGACAACAGTGTCACCGTGTTCTTATCGGCATCCACCTCCTTGTAGACGGTGTTTTTGCCGTCCCATACAGAATACCAGAACTTGTGACCACCGCGAATCATGTGTGCTTTCACGTCGCCACCCGCCATCTTATGGCTGTATTTTCCCCTGATGGCAAAGGCACGCTTATAGTCATCAACCGTACCCTGTGCCATCACTTGTGTCTGCGCCAGCAACATCAATGCTGCCCATACAAAAATCCTGCTCATATTGTTCAAAAATTGTGTTTTATCTGCGTTCAATATTAGAGAACGGCTCATCAATCATCAAGGCCTGTCCAACTGTTCTCACTGCTGTTTTATTGCTTTTCTTTTTTCTGGTATTCCTTGCGGGCCTTCTCCATCATTTTCTGATACTCAGGCTCCGACTGTAACCGGGCAAAGGTGATACTACCCACCACACGGCCCATGTCCACATCACTTTGGTAGTGGAAACCCACGATGACACGGCTTTGTCCCAGTTCATAGGCCGTCTTCATGATGGCCTCCGTGTGGGCAGGGTCAATGGCTGCCAGTGCCAGTCCCACCAGCCATGAGGCATGGGTATGCCCCGAAGGATAACTGCTGAAGTCGGTCGGACTCTCGTGCTGCGGAACGCTGGTGGGCTCCTTATACTGCTGGTAGGGGCGCACACGGTGGAAATAAGCCTTTGCGCTGGCTCCGCCCTGCTGCTCGGTAAGGTGCAGACGGGCGAAAAGACGGTACAGATGGGGGTATTCGTCGGGAGTCAGCTGGCGCTCAACGGCCTCAGAGAAACGTTTCATGAAGTACTCGGCGCTGATGCCGGCATCTGCAATGGCCAACTCTCCACGGTCGGTGTCGCGGATAGATTTTCCCCACTGATACTGTGTCCAGTCGTCAAAGAAACGCGAATCTGTCAGCGCGGGCGGCTCGGGTATCACCATCTCCATGCGCGGCGCAACATCTTTTGTATAGAACGGGGTGAACTCCTCATTCCTCACATCCTGGGCCATCAGGCTCAAGACCGAAACCACCATTACTGATATCAAAACGAATCGCTTCATCATCTATTTTCCATAGTTTAGTTACTCGTATGCAAATATAGAGTTTTTTTCCTATCCGTCAAAAGAAATAGTTGCAAAAAATGGAAACGGCACGACGACTGACTAGTTATATAAAGAGGAGAAAAAGGAAACATGAAAAAAAACAGGAAGGGCGACACCACACCTGTGTAGTCCTTCCTGAATAACATCTTGTCTAGCCAACCTTGGCAGATAGCCCGCTTCCTTTAGACCTCAATCATTGGGCGCGGAAACCATAACCTCTACTAAGGTTGCACCTCAATGCCTGTCACGTTGTAAGATTTGCCGTCACGCACAATCACCACACGACCATCCTTAATAAGTTTGCGGGGCGAAACGGGTGTACTCTTGGTGGTCACATCTTTGATACCCGTCGTGTAGGTATATGTAAAGTCGTTCTGCTGGGCAACACCATTCTCGTCGTAGGCAGTAATGGTTTGGCCGGTGCACAAGCCCTCGGCATTGTAGTTGTAGGTGATGACGGTCACGTCCTTCAACTCGCCGTTTGTCTCACCAGCCTTCTTCTGCTGCATGCGCTTGGGTGCAGGCATCGAGTTGCTCTCATCGCTCTCGTCGTTGTAGATATACTCGCGCGCCAGTCGTCCGTTCTCTGTCTCAAACACCGGGCGGCCGAGGACATCGGCGCATGTGGTGGTAGCACCCTCGTGGCGGATGTTGAAGAACTCATCGTCATCGCAATTGAAGAAATAGAGACCTGCTCCTAAATTAGAATTGTTGTAGCTGAACACTTCTACAAGTTCCCATGGTTCGTATTGATGGTAACCAGAGCAAAGAACTCGTCCTTTGACGCCAATCAATATGGGACGTTCCGGACAGAAACCAGCCAAGTCGGCACCTATGTCGGGTCGTCTCACCGACATGTCTTCTTGCTGGATGATTCGCTTCATATAACAAACATTTCCATCCATATCTCCTCTATTCATGATAAGCGTGTTGCCTGTTTCTTCAAGTGAATAATATTCCTCACTACCACCACCAGAGAATTGGCTCTTTTGTTTGACGGTGTATTTCTCTTCCATCTTGCCAGGGCTATGGGTATAGGTATATGTCTCAGTTTCATAAGAATCGTCGTAAACCACTTGCGTGATGTCTTCTCCATTCCAAGTGATAGTCGTTTCGCTGTAATCAGAATTGTCTTCTTTGTTCACTTCTTTGATGCTAACAATGCGTCCGTCTTTCACTTCATAGTTGTAGATATTGTACACGTCACTATTCTCTGTCATTTGCAAGATTTTCCCTTGGTCGTCGCGAGTGAAGGTGAGCATACGTTCTATGCTTCCGTCTTCAGCTATTATTGTTATTTTTTTCAGTGGTCCCTCGTAGCCAAAGACATCTCGCCAAGAATTGCCTATGGGGTAGGTTTCATCGTTGAAATACTCCAACGTAGCCACTGTCGTTTCTTCTTTATACTTAGTAGTTAACTTGGTCAGTCTGCCAAAACTGTCGTATTCAAAAGAAGCGTTCTGAGTACCATCAAAGTGAGCAGTGTTACTACCTTTGGTGTGAAACTCCAGCAGACGTCCAAACTTTCCGTCGTATTTGTAGTCAATAGTTATATCACCTTCGTAATCAGAAGTAAATATCTTCGTTCCCTCGTTCAGCGTGTATGCCGTTGCATCGCTCAGCAGTTCGCCATTCTCGCCGTAGTAAACGGTTGTTCCGGCACGTCCGCCAGTCTCTGGGTCGTCAACATGAAAGGTGTAAGAGGCCAGTGCGCCATTGTCATGACAAGTCCATGAGGCTATCTTCGACAAGTCGCCGTCGTACTTGGTGTAGCTGACGGGTCTGGCGCTATAGTCGGCAATGATGCGGTAGGACTGCAGGTTGCCCTTCTCGTATGTCACGTCTTTCACCTTCACGCGGCCCTGCGTGTCGAACTCATAGGTGTATTTGCCTACGTCGTACAGCTCTTCCTGTAAAAATGTTTTGCCCGATTTCAGACTGCGGTAGATATTCTCCGACGACCGCCATCCATCGCTGGTGTACGCCATCACATAGTGATAGAGATAGGTTTTACCTTGCTCTTCCACCAAAACAGAGTAGTCTTCTATCAGGGGTTTTCTCTCTTGGGCAGTAGCACAGAGAAACATTGAGCACATAAATAATAGTAATGTGTAGAATCTTTTCATATACTTTAGTTTTATAAGTGATTGTCTATGTCTCGTTGCAAAGATACAAAGTTATTTTGGAAATTCCAATAATTGGGATAAAAAAAGGTTGTAATAAGGCAGTTGGCACAAAATACGTTTCGATTTCTGTGTATAAAAAGATTTCGATCTCTTTGTATAAGACGGTGATTTGGCTGATGGCACCCTCATTTGATGCTGAATTGCGGTACAAATGATGGTCTTTCAGGGGAGAAATAATGGTGTTTTTGAGTCCTGTGTAGTTATTGCCTCGGCCATAAGCACAAATAAACGGAACAAAAAAAATGGCGGCTCCCGATTGTGGGAGCCGCCATTATTTATTTGCTGTTACCCTTATAATATAATAAGGTGTAACTACTGCTTGCTCTTATTCTTATTTCTTACCTTTCTTGGCAGGAACTTCCTCTTCCTCCTCTTTGATCTTACGACCGAGAGTCAGGTAAGCGATAGGAGCTGCAATGAAGATAGACGACATCGTTCCGAAGATGACACCGAGAATCATTGCGAACGAGAACGAACGGATTGAGTTACCACCGAGGATGAAGATACAGAGAAGCACAATCAATGTAGAGATTGAGGTGTTCAATGTACGAGCCAGGGTCTGGTTCAATGAGTCGTTGAAGATCGTCTGATAGTCGCGCTTCTTGTAGAGACCGAGGTTCTCACGGATACGGTCGAATACCACCACCTTATCGTTGATAGAGTAACCAATCACCGTCAGCACGGCACCGATGAACGTCTGGTCGACCTCGAGCGAGAACGGCAGAATACCCCACAAGATAGAGTAGAAGCCAATCACTACGAGAGCATCGAATGCCAGAGCCACGATAGAACCAACCGAGAAGGCTACGTTGCGGAAACGAACCAAGATGTAAAGGAAGATAGCTACCAAGGCGATGAGCACGCTGTAGAAAGCACCGCGGGTAATATCCTTAGCCACCGAAGGACCAACCTTCGACGAACTGATGATGGAACCACCCTCGCGAACGTCAGGATTCTTGAACGAGTTGACGTCGGCCTGCGATACCAGTCCGCCCTTCTTCAGAGCATTGAAGAGGATGGTCTCTGCCTCGTCGTCAACAGTCGGGCTGTTCGACTCGATATTCCAGTTGGTAGAAATACGTACAGTCTTACCATCAGTACCCAGAGCGATGACGCTGGTGTTAGCCTCCTGGCCGTTCTTGTCGCCCATCGTGTTCACGAACGTGCCGCTCAAAACGGTACGAACCTGCTCAACGGGTACCTGTTTGTCGAGTGTGACCACATAGTTGCGACCACCGGTGAAGTCGATACTCTTGCTCAATCCGCGGATGAAGAGGAAGCCGATGAAGATAACTGCAGCAACAACAGCGATGGTGAAAGTCTTCTTGTATACACCCATGAAGTTGAAGTGGGTGTTCTGCATGAAGTTCTTCGAGAAGTTGGTGGTGAAGGTCAGGTTCAGCCACTTGTCTTTCTTCATACGGTTCTCATACACGATACGTGTAAGGAACACAGCGGTGAAGAACGAAACAACAATACCAATCATCCAGGTGGTAGCGAAACCACGGATAGGACCAGTACCGAAGACATACAGGATGACACCGGTCATCAATGATGTTACGTTAGAGTCGAAGATAGCCGAGAAGGCGTTGCTGTAACCGGCAGCCAGAGCCTGGCGCACGTTCAGTCCCTTGCGCAGCTCTTCCTTGGTGCGCTCATAGATAAGCACGTTGGCATCGACAGCCGTACCCAGCGACAGCACCATACCGGCAATACCCGACATGGTAAGTGCAGCCTGGAAGGATGTCAAGATACCCAATGTGAAGAAGATGTTCACCAGCAGCGCGCAGTTGGCCACCATGCCTGGAATGAAGCCGTACATGCAGATCATGTAGAGCATCAGGATGATGAATGCTACGATGAACGAGATGATACCCTGCTGGATGGACTGTGCACCGAGTGACGGACCAACCACCTCTTCCTGTACGATACGTGCAGGAGCAGGCATACGACCAGACTTCAGCGTGTTGGCCAAGTCTTTTGTATCCTCGATAGTAAAGTTACCGGTAATCTGTGAGTTACCACCAGTAATCTCACCATTGACACGTGGAGCGCTGTAAACAACTCCGTCGAGCACGATGGCGATAGCCTTACCAACATTTGCCTTGGTGAGGGCAGCCCAACGACGGGCACCGTCGCCATTCATCGACATGCTGACGCAGGGACGGCCAGTCACGTGATCGAACTCATCTTTGGCATCGGTGATCACATCACCCTCCAGCGGAGCGCGACCGTTAGCACCAGTAGCCTTCAAAGCATAGAGTTCGAAGATTTTCTTGTTGCCACCAACCATATCGGAAGGCTTGGCACCCCATACCAGACGAAGGTCTGAGGGAAGAATCTGCTTGGCAACATCAGAATAGATAATCTTGTTGATATCGGCAGTATCACGGATGCTAGCCATAGCAACCAAGCCAATGTTCTGGCTCATGGGCTGCAGGACAGCCAGCAGCGGGTGCTGCTTCTTAGCTGCCTCAAGGTCAGCATTAGAAGTATTGTCGGCAACGTTCTTGTCCTTGTTCAGGGTGAACTTACCTGTCTCAGCCTTGGCGTCGGTAGCCTGCTTGGTAGAGTCAGCCTTTACGCTGTCGGCAGGAGCAGCTTTCTCACCAGAAGCATCGTTGGCGAAACGCTGGTCGAGCTGTGAGAGATACGGGATAATCTCATCACTATTATAGGTCTCCCAGAACTCGAGGTTGGCAGAACCCTGGAGCAACTTACGAATACGCTCGGGCTCACGAATACCAGGCATTTCAACCATGATACGGCCGTCCTGACCCTCCAGTTTCTGGATGTTAGGCTGAACGACACCGAACTTATCGATACGGTTGCGAACCACATTGAATGAGTTGTCGATAGCCGACTGAACCTCTGCGCGCAAGGCCTTCTCGACCTCTGAGTCGCTGCTCTGGGTACTCACCTTACCCTTCAGCTGCTGTGTAGCGAAGATCTCGGCAAGGCGGTGGCCAGGAGCATTTCTCTTGTAAGCGTTGATAAACAGTGAGATGAAGTCGTTCTGACTTGTCTCCTCTTCTTTCTTAGCCTCGTTCATTGACTTCACGAAGGCTGGGTCTGTCTTGTGGTCAGCGAGCACCTCCACAACGTCGGGAACGCTGATCTCGAGGATAACGTTCATACCGCCCTTCAGGTCAAGACCCAGACCAATCTGTGTCTCCAAGCACTTCTGATAAGAATAGATACCCATGTACTTCACAGAATCTTTGTAATCCTGCTGTGCGATAGGATCTGCAATCTTGGCAGCCTTGCTATCATAGTAGCGTGTGGCAACCGAGAAAGACAAATAGAAGATACTTGCAAGCGTCAGTAGGACGGCTGTACAAATTACAATTCCTTTGTTTTGCATTTTTTAATTGGATGATTATTTATTTAATGTTATTTTGTTTCATCTCACTGTCAGATGAGGGCACATTTTACCCGTACTCTGTCAATTTAGGGTGCAAAGATAGTTATTTTTTTACTTTTGGGAAAATTTCGCGTACATTATTTAATGTTTTGCACGTTTTTTTAGCCAACAAACGATAGGATAATGGTCAGAATCGATAATTTTCCGGTCTATTTGGCACTTATAAGGTTCCCAATCACGTGAGCAGAAGATATTGTCGATGCGCACATACATCCCGCTCTTGTTGTAAGTCCAACCCGGTCCGCAACCTGTAGCCACAAAGCAGTCGGTCAGCCCATCGACAATCACCCGGCGTGAATATGAAAGCGGATTGTCATTGAAGTCGCCTAATACAATCATGGGAACACCATCATGCATCCGAATATATTCAGCAACAGCCAAAGCCTCCGGCTGACGAGTGACAGCAGCCTCAGCCAGTCGGTCGATAAGCAGGCGTGAGGTGCTCACTACTTCCTTCTTTTCCCTGTTCCTGATCATATGCTTGAAACGCTCCTGCTCCTCGCTGAGCAACTTATTCGTTTCCAAATGGTTATTGATGACTATCACCGTGTCATTGTCTATCAGTAACTTAAAGGCCGCACTAATGTTCCATTTCGAGTCAAAAGGAATAGACTCCTTTCCCACAATAGGATACTTGCTATAGACGGCAATGGTGTTTCCCGAGTAACGGCGCACCGCCGTATCGCAGTATTGGTACACAGCCGACAACTCGTCGCGGATTTTCTTCTGGCTGATCAGGTCAGAGCTGGCCTCCTGAAGGCAAACAATTCCCGCCTCACACTGCTTGATATACTCGATAATCGGGTTGGTTCCATCGTCGCGAATGGTGCCTTGGGCAAACCGACAGACATTATACGACATGACCTTAATGGCGTCGTCGGGGGGGGCGGAAGAGAGATTCAACGGCAAATAGACGCGGAGCGACGAGTAACAGAGCAGATATCCCACAATAGGAATGAACACACCTTTCCAATAGAAGATGAGCCAAAATATCATGAAAGCCAGATTGATGAGCAGGAACACAGGATATACCAGCCCCGCATTGGTCAGCATGGGATGCTCAATGGGACTCAGATGGCCAGCCTGCCCTATCAGGAACATAATGACAATGGTGGCGATGTTTGCACCGGCCACCATTCTGAAAAAGAATTTCCTTAAACCTTTCAGCATCAGTTCGGACGATTGTTATTGTCAAAGAGACGGCGTTTCTCCTCCTTTGTCAGACTGTCATAGCCACTCTTACGGATTTTGTCAAGAATGCGGTCAACCTCATCTTGCTCCTCTTTTTTACGGGCATTATACTCCCAGTCAGTCTCTTTGCGCGTCTTCTCATAATCATCAACACTCTTCTTCGAGTGTTTCTCCCAATACTTCTTGAACTTATCGACAGGCGAATTGCCCGTACCGAATCCACTGTAACCCTCTTTTTTCCGCCAATAACGAATCATGAGGAAGCCGAAGAGCATACCTCCTAAATGGGCGAAATGGGCCACATTATCACCTGTTGTAGACATGGCTGCGAACAATTCGATCACGATATAAGCGGTGATGAGCCACTTGGCCTTGATGGGAACTGGCAATGGGAAGATGAACAAACGCTCCTCTGGGAACAACATTCCGAAAGCAAGCAAAATGGCATAGATGGCGCCGGATGCTCCAACCGTGGTCCATGCGTTCAAGGCCTGCGCATCAGCAGCGCTCAGCGAGAACAACTGCATGAGACTGATATCGTAACCACTCTGGTTCATCAGCACATAGAGCGATCCCAACTGCGTCAGTTCCTGTATCAAACCGGCACCAATACCGCAAGAAATGTAATAAAAAAGGAACTTCTTCGGACCCCACACATTCTCAATAACACAACCGAACATCCACAAAGCAAACATATTAAAGAAAATGTGCTGTAAATTGGCATGCATAAACATGTACGTAACCAACTGATACAAGTGAAAGTCAGAGGCTAGGAAGAAATGCAAGCCCAGCAAATTATTCAAATCAATATGCTGCAAACTAAGCACATAGTAGGCCAAGAATGCTATCACATTGATGATAAGCAGATTCTTTGTAATTGTAGGTATATTTCTCATATCGATTGTCCTGTCTATCTTTTTCTTTTTCAGTAAAACACCGCAAAAGTACGAAAAATATCTATTAAACTGCATAAAAACAGCCCTTTAAGAAAAAA
This sequence comes from Prevotella sp., assembly GCA_016291595.1. Taxonomy (GTDB): domain Bacteria; phylum Bacteroidota; class Bacteroidia; order Bacteroidales; family Bacteroidaceae; genus Prevotella. Next base: position 8,351 of record JAEEXN010000030.1, on the reverse strand, counting down.
ATTTCATTAAAAACATCACTTTTTTTTATTTTTTGTTTGTTTTATGAAATGATTCACCTATATTTGCGAAAGATTTAACAAGATATTTCTTAATATTAACCATTTAAATAATTCAGAATTATGAACAAGTCAGAATTAATCGACAAAATCGCAGCTGGCGCAGGTTTGACAAAGGTTGATGCAAAGAAGGCTCTCGATGCAACTGTTGCTGCTATTAAAGAGGCTCTCGTAGCAGGTGACAAAGTGGCTCTCGTTGGTTTCGGAACATTCTCTGTGAATGAGCGTCCCGCTCGTGAGGGTATCAACCCCGCCACGAAAGAGAAGATCGCTATCCCCGCTAAGAAGGTTGCAAAGTTTAAGGCTGGCGCTGAACTCGCTGACGCTATTTGCTAATTTTGTCAAGAAAAATTTAAAAGAGACGACCTTTGTTGAGGCCGTCTCTTTTTTATTCTGCTTGTAGAAGACTATTCAGGTTTCGAAATACAGTTGTCCGAAATAGTCAGGACGATGGAAATCCGGCTGAGGAATATCAACTGGATTCCATGAAAGAAAATGCGGATGTGGCAAACTGTCGCCACACTTATAGACATTTGCACGGAATAAGAGACCGCCAATATCGGAGAGCCTGTGGTCGAAAAGCAATGCCACGGGAACCTTCAAAACCAGCGTCCAAGAGAAAGGTCCTGGCATCACCTCGCGCCTGGCTGTGCCTAACGACGACCAACGCCCTACTTGCTGCATGTCGCTATGGGACAACGGAATACGTCCATTACGCTCTTTTCCAACTGCCATCAGCAGTGTTGCGGCACAATTGCACTCAATGTTGTTGTAGAGTTGTGACTCTTCGTCGTAAATAAAAAACTCACAACACGAGTCTTTCCATACCGGACCGCCATCAGCCGTCGCTAAAGAACGTACGGTATCTTCCTCCACACGATACTGCAGGAGAACGAAATCACCTGTATGCGCTATCCGGAAATCCACATGGGGCTTATAGGGAAACTGGTCGCTCCAATTGGCACAGTCTAAGGGTTGCCAGCCAATCTGCGCCTCATCCATCATGCAGCCAACGGTCTCTGCCACAGCAGGAGCCTTTGACAATCTTCTTACGGTTAAGGTTTTCATCATGCTTTCATGAGTTTTAAGAACCAACCATCATCTGATCAATCAATGCTTTCATTTCGGGAACCCGCCGGCAAGCATCCTCATAGAGGCGTTGCTGGTTCCGGGCCCGCACCAGATTGTGCGTGGGGTATTTAATCGCATAGTAAACATCGTTGTTCAGATAGTCAGTCAGGAAGCGCACACACTGCATATAAGGAAACAAAGTGGCCGCATATGGCAGATGACTGATTTCTATCGGAGTGAGGAATGTGCCCGCAGTCTGCAGATAACCACGGGTAAACGCCTCAAAGATATCCATCCGGAAACTGACATTCCCTATATCAGGATCATCCTCAGCGACAGTGTTTGCCGCCGTACGCAGGAAGTCACCAAAGTCGGAAAAGACAAACGACGGCATCACCGTGTCGAGGTCTATCACACAAAGCACTTGTCCTTGGCGGTCGAACAAGATATTATTCACCTTGGTATCACAGTGACAGATGCGCTTAGGCAGCTCTCCTGCACGGAACAGCCGTTCTGCCTCGCACATGTTCTCTGCATCGTGCAACAGACTGTCAACCATCTCTTTCACCTCTGCCAACCGCCCGGCCTTATTGTCCTCAACGGCCTGACGCAACTGACTGATACGCAACTCCATATTATGGAAATCGGGAATGGTCTCACCCAAGTGTTCGGATAAATCAGTCAACATAGCCTCAAACTGTCCGAAGGCATAGCCTGTAGTATAGGCGGAGTCAGCATCCATCTGCTCATGAGTCTCTGTTCCATCGATAAATACCATCATGCGCCAATAATGATTCTCGTCATCGCACCAATAGGTAGTACCATTATCAGATGATATGAATCGTAATGTGCGGCGCTCTGCATCGACTACACCACTCTCGGCATACTTGCGGCGCAAGTGGTTGGTCACCACCTCTATGTTATGCTGCAACATGTCGACATCACGGAATACCATTGTATTAATGCGTTGCAGCACATAATCAGGCGAATTGTTGTCCAAATTTTTGATGCGATAAGTGGTGTTGATAAGACCATTACCCAAAGGAGATACATCGGCTGCTCCCCCTTCAATATGGAAATGAGCAACAATAGCGAGTAACTTTTCTTTTTCCATGGTATTTCACTCTGCAAATTGTGAGCAGTAAAATAATAATGTAAAAATAAAGGAAAGCAGGAGAAAAGGAGTTAAGAGTATAGACAACAGAAATGCTTTTGAACAGTTGATTGCTATTCCAAACATTCGGGCTGTCGTCTATACTCCTACTCTATTACCTCCTACAATCCTTTAAAATATCTTCTTTTCTTGTCCAGAGATGTTTAGGGCTGCTTGCCGATGTAAGCCAGAATACCGCCATCCACGTAAAGGATATGACCGTTAACGGCATCTGAGGCATGAGAGGCAAGGAATACGGCAGGACCACCCAGTTCCTCTGGCTCGAGCCAACGTCCGGCTGGAGTCTTAGCGCAGATGAATGAATCGAAAGGATGGCGGCTGCCATCGGCCTGACGCTCACGCAAAGGAGCTGTCTGCGGGGTAGCAATGTAACCCGGACCGATACCATTGCACTGGATGTTGTACTCACCATACTCTGAGCAAATGTTGCGGGTCAGCATCTTCAGACCACCTTTTGCAGCAGCATATGCGCTAACCGTCTCGCGACCTAGCTCTGACATCATTGAGCAGATGTTGATAATCTTACCCTCACGGCGCTCCATCATCTCGGGAATGACGGCCGAGCTGACAATGAATGGACCAACAAGGTCGATGTCAATCACCTGCTGGAACTCCTGACGCTTCATCTCGTGCATCGGGATACGCTTGATGATACCAGCGTTGTTCACCAGAATGTCAATCTGTCCTACCTCCTCATGAATCTTTTCAACAGTAGCCTTCACGGCGTTCTCATCGGTAACGTCGCAAACATACCCCTTCACATTCTCAATGCCAGCCTCACGGTAGTTGTTGAGTCCACGCTCAAGGGCAGCCTCGTTAATGTCATTAAAAATGATGTTCTTAATACCTGCTGCGACAAATGCCTTCGCAATGTTAAAACCAATACCATAAGATGCGCCTGTTATCCACGCGTTCTTACCTTCCAATGAAAAAAGATTTGCCATAATTAGTAATTTTATTTTAAATCGGTAATTAATGAGAAGTCCTGATCACCATAGTCGAGATTCTCGCCACCCATACCCCAAATGAAGGTATAGTTGTGGGTTGCGGCAGCTGAGTGGATGCTCCACTCGGGCGAGAGAACAGCCTGATCGCCGCGCATCCAGATGTGGCGTGTCTCGTCTACCTCACCCATGAAGTGGCAGACAGCCTGGTCCTCTGGCACCTCGAAATAGAAATAAGCCTCCATGCGGCGGCTGTGCACGTGGGCAGGCATCGTATTCCAAACGCTGCCGGTGGCCAGTTCGGTCATACCCATTTGCAACTGGCAGGTAGGCAGTACCTGATTGACAATCATCTTATTGATATTACGCTCGTTAGACATCTCCAATGAGCCCATGTGAGCCACCACGGCGTCTTTCTTCGTAATCTTTTTGCAAGGATATTCCTTGTGAGCGGTTGTCGAGTTGAAATAGAACTTGGCAGGTTTCTCTGCATTCTTTGAGCAGAACACCACATCGCGGTCACCACGGCCGATGTAAAGAGCCTCCTTAAAATCGAGTTCAAACTCCTCGTCACCAACCTTCACGACACCAGGACCGCCAACATTGAAGATACCAATCTCACGACGGGTGGTAAAGAATTCGGCCTTCAATGGGTCGATAGCCTCGAGTTTCAATGCCTCTTTTACAGGCATGGCACCACCGACAACCATACGGTCGTACATCGAATAGACCATGTTTACCTCATCCTTTTCAAACACTTTCTCAATCAGAAAGTCACGACGGATGCGCTTGGTATCATAACTTTTTGCGTCCTCAGGATGGGCCGCATAGCGTACTTCATAATTTGTCTTCATGTTCTGTATTCCTTATATTTGATTTGTTTGGATGCAAAGATACAAATTATTTCTGTATTTCGTCCTCAAAAAATACGTTTCTTTTCGAAAGATTACTTAAAAACTTTTCAATTTGCGTCCTCTCATGCCTCAGAATTACGCAACATTACAAAACGAATTAGCCATTGATTACACTACACACGGCTTGTCGGTTAGAGTCTGATTACCAACCAACTTATTAAGGTTTCTATAGAAAAGCGTGTCACAATCACTTTCGACAGTTGTGTGACACGCTTTATCAATATATGAACGAACCCTTTACAGGAACATATACGGTTACGTTATGTCTTCAAACTTACATGTCCTCCGACTTAGGCGGCTTGTGATGCTTTACCTTAAAACGGTCGAAGCCCTCTCCATAGACACCGATGACAGCACTTTGCGATACAAACGCATGTGGGTCAATCTCATCGATGAGTTGGAAAATCTTGGCGCTCTCGTTCTGCTTGGCCAACACGAAGAGCATTTTCACCTCACGACCACTGAAGAATCCAGAGCCGTTGATGACCGTACATCCGCGGTGAGGATCGTAATTGATGCGACGGGCAATCTCTTGATATTTCTCGGAAATGATGAAGAACTGTACTGAGCGGCGCATCGAGTTGACCACCTGGTCGATACAAAAAGCCGTAACGTATAGCACCACATAGCCGTAGATTACCTTCTCCCAGTCTTTCAGTACGAAATAGCTGCTCGAGATAATCATGATATCACAAATTAGGATGACACGTCCGAGCGAGATGTCACGATACTTATTGATGATGGCTGCGATGATATCCGTTCCGCCCGTCGAACCGTTGGCTCCAAGACCGAGACCTACTCCACTGCCACAGAACACAGCTCCCAGGATAGAGGCCATAAATGGCTGGTCTTTCAGTAAATGCAACGAGGCTGTAAAATCGCGTGTGGCGGCCAATGCTACGGTCAGTACAATCACGGCATAGATGGTCTTGACGCAGAATTTCCACCCGAGAATCCGCAATGCAATCACCAATAGTCCGGCATTGATGATAAAATAAGACACTTGTGCGGGAATGTGCAACGGGCTCCACTCAAGAATGGATGAGATACCTGGCACGCCTCCGGTGGTAATACCATTAGGCAACAGGAACACCGACCATCCAATACAATAAGAGAGCATCGCAAAGGTAATCAGTACATAATCACGAAGTTCTTTCCATAGAACTTTCTTGTTCAATTCAGGTTTTTCCATGACAATAATTGCTTTCGGGCTGCAAAGGTACGAAATTTCTGATTAAGCGAGAAAGAAAAAAGTCGTTTGTTTTTTCGAGTATGAAGAAATTATCTAAAAGTTGAGCGCAAAACAAAGAAAAACTCGTTTTCTTTTTTGCCGGAACGGCGTACATTCTGCGAATCCAGAGGTACGAAAGAGTCAGGAGTGATGAGCAGGGCGGCTCTTAGTTTTCATAATACTAATTGCAACCAACTCCTGCCTTTTAACTCATCACACCTGACTGCCAGTCACTCTTATTTCATCAACTGTTCGGATAACTCTTTCATTCCGGCGCTGGCTCCCTTATGCAGATGATGCACGTTGCTCAACATGCCGCCCACCACAGGATTGGGGTCGATGAGGTAAATAGCGGCATTGGGTTTTGCATAGTGAACCAATCCGGCAGCTGGATACACGTTGAGCGATGTACCGATAATAATCAGGATATCGGCTTCCGACACCTCGTGTGCAGCCAGACTGATGTTGGGAACTGCCTCACCGAAAAATACAATATATGGACGGAGCAGCGAACCATCACCGGCTTTCGTGCTGGGAACCACCTCACAGTCGTCGGGAGTCAGTGTTTTCCAATAGCGCCGATTCTCCACATCACGGCTCGAGCACACTTTCATCAGCTCACCATGCAGATGAATCACGTGGGAAGAGCCTGCCACCTCATGCAGATTGTCAACATTCTGTGTCACCACCGTTACCTCATACTGCTCTTCCAACTTAGCTACCAACCGGTGACCTTCGTTAGGTTTCACACCCACACACTTGCGGCGAAGCATGTTATAGAAATTTGTCACAAGCACAGGGTCAGCCTCCCATCCCTCATGAGTGGCCACCTGCTGCACTGGATAATTCTCCCAAAGCCCGTCAGCATCGCGGAAAGTCTTCAATCCGCTCTCCACCGACATGCCTGCACCTGTTAAAACTACTATCTTTTTCATACCTAATTATATTTAAGAATGTACAAAAATAGTGTTTTTTCTTCAATTATCGCTTTTTCTTCGAAGAAAAATAGTAACTTTGCGCCGCAAAAAGTAATATATTACAAAAAATTAAAACTAAAAAATGGACAAATTGAGCTATGCACTGGGACTGGGCATTGGCCAGCAACTGGTGCAGATGGGTGTCGGACAGACTATCAACATTGAGGAGTTTGCCGCTGCTATTAAAGATGTTATCGCAGGTAAAGAGCTGAAAGTCAGCCATCGCGAAGCACAAATGATTGTACAGAATTTCTTCCGCAAACAAGAGCAGAAAATGCAGGCAGAGCGTGCCGAGAAAGGTAAGGTTGCCAAGGTAGAGGGCGAAAAGTTCCTGGCTGAAAACGCAAAAAAAGAAGGTGTGGTTACTCTTCCCAGCGGATTGCAATATATGGTATTACAAGAAGGCAACGGCCGCAAGCCTAAAGCTACCGACCAAGTGAAATGTCACTACGAGGGATTCCTCATCGACGGCACCGTGTTCGATAGCAGCATCCAGCGCGGCGAGCCCGCAGTTTTCGGTCTACAACAGGTGATTGCCGGATGGACCGAGGGTCTGCAGCTCATGCAGGAAGGCGCCAAATATCGTTTCTTTATCCCCTATATGCTGGCATACGGCGAGGGTGGAGCCGGTGCAAGCATCCCTCCGTTTGCTACACTCATCTTTGATGTGGAGTTGATTGAGGTGAAATAAAGCCTTCCGATATCAATGGAGAATCCGGCATTTCAAGTGAATCCGGGTTTTCTAAAGAGAAAGTTAGAAAAAATCATTCAAAACAATTAAAAATAATAACAACAATGAAAAAATTAACTATCGTAGCCGTTTTGGCTATTGTTGCCGCTGCTTTCACTGCTTGCGGTAATGGTGCTCCTAAGGCAAACCTGAAGAGCGATATTGATACGATGAGCTATGCCATCGGTATGGCACAGACTCAGGGTCTGAAAGAGTATCTCGTTGAGCGTCTCGGTGTAGACACCGCTTACATGGACATGTTCATCAAAGGTCTGAACGAGGGTGCCAACGCTGGCGACAACAAGCAGAGAGCCGCCTACTATGCTGGTATTCAGATTGGTCAGCAGATCAGCAACCAAATGGTTAAGGGCATCAATCATGAGGTGTTCGGTAACGACTCTACCAAGACTATCTCTCTGAAGAACTTCCTGGCAGGCTTCATCAGCGGTACAACCGGCAAGAAGGGCCTGATGACTGTTGAGCAGGCTCAGACCGTTGCACAGCAGAAGATGGAGGCTGTAAAGGCCGAGGTCATGGAGAAAGAGTATGGCGCAAACAAAGAGGCTGGTGAGAAGTATCTTGCCAACTATAAGAAAGGTGCTGACGTGAAGACTCTTGAGAGTGGCGTTGCTTACAAAGTGATCAAGGAAGGTACTGGCATTATCCCGAAAGACACCTCTATGGTAAAGGTGAACTATGAGGGTAAGACCATCGACGGCAAGGTTTTCGACAGCTCTTACAAGCGTGGTGAGCCCCTGAAGCTTCGTGCTAATCAGGTGATTTCCGGTTGGACCGATGTTCTGACCCGCATGCCGGTTGGTTCTACTTGGGAGGTTGTTATTCCTCAGGAGAAGGCTTATGGTGCTCGCAAGCAGGGTGATATCGACCCGTTCTCAACACTTATTTTCAAGATTGAGCTGCTCGGCGTAGAGTAATCGACGATGAAAAGAATCATATTAGCGGCGGTGGTCTTCATGGCCACCGCTTCGTTGTATGCTCAGACACTGCGGACCACATCCGACTCGCTCAGCTATGCCGCCGGCATGGCCATGACCGACGGTCTGCTTCCTTATCTGAAACAGACTTTCGGTGTGGACTCTACCCACATGGACGACTTCATGCGTGGTTTCGAGGAGGCAGTGAAAAAGGGCTCCGACAACAAATTCACGGTTTATCTGGCTGGCATGCAGATTGCACAGATGGTCGGCCAGCGCATGATTCCCGACGTGAAAGGAAAACTTGAGGGCGCTCCC
>JAEEXN010000120.1 GCA_016291595.1 Prevotella sp. | reverse complement strand
GTGCTAGTACCTTCGGCAAGGCCAAAGTATGAAATTTCTGATTAAGTGAGAAAGAAAGAAACTAGTTTGTTTCTTCGAACGTGAAGAAATTATTCAAAAAACGAGCGAAATGCATGATTTAGTCCTTAAGCGGACAAAATCTTCAAGAAGACATGGGGTAAAAAATGAGAGCATATATAAAATCTTCCAGAGTTGGCATCATCTCCTCAACCTTAACCTTTAACTTTTAACTTCTTCACTCGAAGTTGGAATGAGTTGGAATTCCCGTTTTCAAGCCCTTGTAGCAAATTTATGTTAAATACTAGAAATAACTCTTTACATTTCATGTTAAACTCTTAACTTTTTTATACCTTTGCGAATACGAATTTTCTAACTAAAAACATTATTATATGGATACACAAGTGATCAAACCTTATGTGATCGGTTTGGACCTCGGAGGTACAAACTCTGTTTTCGGTATAGTTGACAGCCGTGGAGAAATCAAGGCCACAACAGCCATCAAGACTCAGGGATACGACAAAGTAGAAGACTATGTAGACGCCTGTGTCGTAGCTTTGCAACCTATCATCGACGAGGTGGGTGGTTTAGATAAGATCAAAGCCATGGGTATCGGTGCTCCGAACGGTAATTACTATAATGGTACCATTGAATTTGCCCCCAACCTTGCGTGGGCTCACGATGGTGTGGTGCCCCTTGCACAGATGTTCAGTGAGCGTTTGGAGAATCTGCCGGTGGCACTGACCAACGACGCAAACGCCGCCGCTTTAGGTGAGATGATCTACGGTGTAGCCCGTGGCATGAAGAACTTCATTGTGCTGACACTCGGAACGGGTGTGGGTTCTGGTATTGTCATCAATGGTCAACTGGTATATGGCCACGACGGTTTTGCCGGAGAGCTGGGACATGTAATCATGCGCCGTGAAAACGGACGTTCTTGTGGTTGTGGCCGCACAGGATGTCTGGAGGCTTACTGTTCAGCTACAGGTGTTGCGCGTACCGCTCGTGAGTTCTTGGCAAACAGCGACGAGCCCTCACTGCTTCGTGATATGAAAGCTGAGGATATTACATCGCTTGACGTATCGATTGCTGCCGGCAAGGGTGACAAACTGGCATTACGTGTGTATAAGTTCACGGGTGACATGCTCGGTGAGGCATGCGCTGACTTCGCAGCATTCTCATCTCCAGAGGCATTCATCTTCTTCGGTGGCCTGACCAAAGCTGGTGACTTGATCATGAAACCTATTCAGGAGAGCTATGAGGCACATACCCTGAAAATTTTCAAGGGCAAGCCCAAGTTCTTGATCAGTGGTCTCGATGGCTCCAGTGCTGCCGTCCTCGGTGCCTCTGCAGTAGGTTGGGAACTGTAGTTCTAACTCACAATAGAATAATCCCCCCTCAAGCTCCGGAGTTTGAGGGGGGATTATTCTATTGTGAAGAGTTTTTATGCAATCGTGTATTTCTCGATATCCCGAAAACCATTCAGGAAGTCTTTCGCCTGCATGCGTTTTTTACCCGTCAGCTGAATCTCTATCAGTTCCAGTCCGCCCACCAGTAGCTTCTTTCCTTCGACATGGATGGCAGAGCCGGTCTTTGCAGCATCTACCTTTGCCGTTTTGAAAACCTTCAATACGGTCTCTTTCCCGTCAGGACTGATTAATGTTGTCCAGGCTCCAGGATAAGGACTGAGACCACGCACGAAATCGTATACTTGTTTGGCTGACTTGTTCCAGTCGATGCGGCAAGTCTCCTTGAATATCTTTGGAGCGGGCTTTAGCGTCTGTAAATGGGTGGCATTCCATTCCTCCTGTGGAACGGCCTCCACCTGCCCATCGCCCTCCAGTATCCGGTCGATTGTCTCAACGGCAATGTCAGCGCCTAAGTGCATCAGTCCGTCGTAGACATATTCCACATCAGCATCATCGGGAATGGGGAAAGGTTTCTGCATGATGATGCGGCCCGTATCGATGTCATGGTCTAAGAAGAAGGTGGTCACTCCTGTCATCGTCTCACCATTGATAACAGCCCAGTTGATGGGAGCAGCACCGCGGTATTGGGGCAGCAGGGCGGCATGAACATTGAAAGTGCCGAAACGCGGCATGTCCCACACTACCTCGGGCAACATGCGGAAGGCCACCACTACCTGTAGGTCAGCACAGTAACTGCGCAGCTCCTCCACAAATACAGGGTCTTTCATCTTCTCCGGCTGTAGTACGGGCAGTCCGTGCTCCAGCGCATAGCGCTTCACCTCCGACGGCTGCAAGGTATCCTGATGCCGTCCCACGGGTTTGTCAGGCTGAGTCACCACAGCCACCACGTTATATCCTCCTTCCACGAGCCGCTGTAGTGTTCCCACCGCAAACTCGGGCGTGCCCATAAACACGATTTTCAAATCCTCTTTCTTCATCATGCCTGCAAAGATACTACTTAAAATTGAAAAAAGAGAATCAGGGCGTGTCAAAATAAAATGACACACCCTGATTTCGTAAATAATCGAAGACTATCTCCGGTTTTTCCGGAATCCCTGAAACAACCGGAATCTGGTTACTTTATAAATTAATCCTCCAGAATACGAATCTGCTCGAAGTAATAGCCTTCAGATACCTTCATACCCTCTTTTACGGTTCCGTCCTTCACATCATAGATGTAGATGCAAGGCTGGTCGTTTTCAGTGTTCACACCAAAATACAGTTTACCTTCTTTCTTATCGAAAGCAGAACGCTGTGAGAAACGTCCACTGCTATAAGGAATCTCTGCACCATTGATAGCCATGCGGGTACGAGTTCTGCTATTCAAGTCAATAACACTGTAATAGTGGGCATAACTGTCAATGGCTGTTCCGAGAGCACTATCGTCGTGGCGTGAGTAGCAGAACACCTTGCCGTTGCCCATATACTGTACGGTGAGCAGTTTGCCGTCGCTGTTAGGAAATCCGTCGAATCCTTTATCGAAGTCGAATTTTCCCTTGCTGATACGCAAGAGTTTTCCCATTTCTCCAGCGTCAGAGTCATTGAATGCCACAAGATATAGGTTGTCGCTTTCATCGAAGAAAACGGTTTGCTGCAGAAGTTCTCCATATGCTGAACCTGCCATCTCGTTAGCTTCGCTATTGATGATATTCTGTTCCACAGCCATGGTCTGAGCGTTGATAACGCAAATGCGGAAATACTTTTCGTTCGTGGCTTTGCGTCCTGATCCTTTCTTCTGATAATAGAAGTAGAACAGTTTGTTGTCGCTCTCACGATAGGCCAGAATACCACTTGTGGTAAAACTTTCCCAGTCGTCAGTAAGAGTCAGACTGAGAGTTCCCTCGTCGAGGATGGTCATATTGTCGGTGTTCAGCTTCGTCCAGATAATGGCGTTCTTATCACCGTTAGCAGCCATGATGACCAGCGTGTTGTCGTTGATCCATGCATGGGTGTATTGACGGCAGTTATAGGTGTTCTTCACAAACGGCTGCGACTGAATCACCTTCATCTGGTTGTTCACAAACTGCAGCTTTACGAAGCGGTCGGCAGAAACAGGCACCTGGTAGTAATACTTGCCTTTCACGATGGCCTCCATGGAGTAGTCGGCATTGATTTCTGCACCCACATTCTTGAAGTTTACAACACCTGTTCCCTCCAGCGAGGTCAGACTCTGCATGATGGTGGTCACATCTCGTCCCATACCACCTTGTTTGCCGACTGTGACGGTCAGGTCGAAGTGGTGAGGTACAGTCGGTTCAATAGGATCTTTTCCCGGTTCGGGATCATCATCGCTTGAGCAAGCAGTAAAACTGATTGTTGTCATCAGCGCCAAAAGCGCCATCCAAAGGAAATTTACTTTTTTCATTTTTTCTTTTTTGTTTTGTATAAATTGAATTAGAGTTTCTTTTCACTATTCACTATTCACTATTCACAATTAACTGTTAACTTTTCACAGCAGCATCACTCTGAACTTGGCAAAAACAGCGCGTCCAGGTTTCTGGAGCTTATAGTTGTCATATAGCGTCTTGTCCAAAAGGTTGGAGCATTCTACAGAGATGTTGTAGCGGTTCTGGTGCCATGAATAGGTTGCAGAGACTCCTACATCGTTCTTCTCAGGTATGCGTGCCTTCGTGTCGAGCGCACCATATCCCTCCCACGAGAGGAAAAACCAGTGCACCCACTGATAGTCCAATCCCAGTATCAGCCGGTCCGTGCTCTCAAACAGGTTGTGGAACGAGTAGCGGGCTTCTGTGGTGGCAAACAGCCATGGGCGGTTGGGAACATGATTGTTGTATGTCACAGAGGGCTTGCCATCGTTTTTATATCGTTGTCGGTCGCGTGTGTCCTGCCAGCTGATATTACCCAGTAGCTGCAGACGTTGCTGCCAGTCATAGCGCACCTCAGCCTCTATGCCTTTGATGTGGACAGCAGGTACGTTGGTATATTGCATGGTTCCCTCTTTTTCCGAAACAGTAGGCTGGATGTAGTTGTCTACTTGCCTCAGGAAACCATTGACTTCATACGAGAAGGTATGGTCGTCGTTTTTCAAGCTGCCGAAGAAGCCTACATTGATATTATTACTACTCTCTGGCTTCAGAGCTACATTAGCATAAATGGTTGTCCCGTTGCCAAGAAGCTCTCGAGCCAATGGCAGTCTCACGCTGTGCTCGAAACTGGCTTTTACCGACAGAGGCTCTATGATTTGGAAACGGCTGCCTACACCATAGCCGAAATGATTGTTGGTCGTCGATCCCATCACATCTCTTGATCCGGTCACTGAGGCAATGTCGGTTTGCTCTATGTTGAGGTGATTCACGTAGTCTTTGACGAAGAGCGTGTTGTACATTCGCTCGTTCAACAGCGACTGGTTGTAGGCTAGTCCCAGAATATGTTTGGCTAAAACGTCATTCGATGCCTCGAAAGAATTGTCAACCTCATCCCATCGATTATTGCCTGTTCGGTTGAGTGAGTAACTGAAGTTGAGGGAATGATGGTTCTTTCCGGTATTCTCTTCAGCATCCTGTTGATGGCCAAACACATAGTTCAAGTCAGCCCTTGCCACCGTAAGAGGCCGTTTGTAGTGTCTCATCGAACGGGCACGGCCGGTAATCTCATTACGTGAACTGACGATGTAATCTCCGTCCCAGTTGTATTTCCTGTAGGCGGTGTCTGTGGTTAGTGAGGCATCCCAGGTGTGCGACAACGAGAAGTTGGCATTCAGGTTCTCGGTCAGGAAGTGGTTTTTCCGGTAATGGGCGGATAGGTTCCATGCGTCAGACTTCCTGTCTGCCATACCGATAACCTTACTTTGCAGGGTTCCTGTCTGGATGTCTTTGTTGGTTTTGGTGTAGGAGGCCGACACAAAGAAGGCGTCAGCCCACGACGTGTTGGCCACACCGACTTCCAATTGGCCCAGCAACGAGAAATAGTCATCATGGAATCGACGCCTGTCAGCATTCAAATATTGTCTGCTGACTTCGTCCCACACTTCCACACCTTTCATCATGTAGTTGTTCTTCGAATAGTTCACACCAAGGGTAGGGCGGACGATGATACCGTTCTTCAGCAGGTATTGTCCGTTCAGGTCTGCCTTGTGGGTGTGGAACGACCCTATGCCATACGAGACGTCCAGATAGTTCGACCGCAAACGGTTCGTGACGATATTCACCGCACCGCCCAGCGCATCGGTGCTCAACCATGTGGGAACAACGCCTTTGTAAATCTCAATATGGTCTATAAGGTTGATGGGAAGATTGGCCAGCGACACATTGCTGCCTTTCGTCTCCAAGGGTACACCATCAAGGAAATAGCGCACCGAGTTGCCCGACATGCCGTTGATGCTCAGGTCGAAGTCGGAGCCTACGCCTCCCTCCTCACGTACTTTCACACCAGCAGTCTTGTCTACCAGACTGTTCAGGTTGGTCAGCGAACTGATCATCGAACGAACGTCAATGGCGTTCACCGACAAAGCCCCCTCTCGCAGCTTCTGTGTCTTGCTCTTACCGATCACGGTCACATTCTTAAGCTCAACAGAGTCCTTGAGGTGATTCTGTGCGAAACACCAGCCACACTGCAATAAAAATGCAGTGAAGAGAAATATGATTTTCCTCATAATGATTCTATTTACCGTCTTTAGTCCCGAAGGCGGTCGTTATGATGTTTTGAAACCGGCAGGTCTTCTGACTTACCCAATTATCAGCACCTTCCCGTCAGTCGGACAGTGGCTTTGTTAGCTGATAACACAATGGGCTTACAGCAGCGGGCACTGTTCAGGATTCTCACCTGATTCCCTTTTCATCTCCCTATTTTCCTTAGGGAGAACCAAATTTCAGCCTGCAAAATTATGTGTTTTTTATCACATAACCAAAAAATAGTCGATTTATTTCAATCCTTCCGTCTCTTTCCTCTCTCCAATCCTTCTTATGCTCGATGATAGGTCATCTGCGGGGGGCATAGCCTTTGCCGCCCCTTCTTTTTCTTATTTAGGCTCAGGCTTAGCCTTCAGTTTCCCCACGATCCAGTCCTGTACTTCCGGCATTTCGCCCAGGCCCTCGGAGCGCACCGTTACCTGATAGCCCTCTTTCTCCAGAGCTTCGCGCCAGTCTCCCTGTATGTCCTCAACGGCGTGGTTGCCGGCATTGAAGAGCAGGGGAGAGAGAATCACGCGTTTTGCTTTTCTCTCTTTCAGCAGTTTCTTCACACTTTCGATACCAGGAAAGGCTTCAATGGTGGCCACATGGTAGTTTGTATATCCCTTGTCCTTTAAGGCATAGTCAATCATGGTATACATCGCATTGGCTGGTCCCTTTGTTCCATGTCCTACCAGCACAACCTGTTCGTTTTTCTTGGCTGCAATATGCTGCACCAGAATATCTGCCAATTGCTGACAGTCGTCGGTACTCCACAGCAGAGGCTTTTGCACACGGACCTTTTTAAACAGTTGCTTCACCTTCTTGGCTTCTTTTTCTACCTGCTCTTGCATCACACCAGGCAGCAGGTGGGTGCTCTGGATGGTTACATTTGTACAACCCTTGGCATAGAGTGTCCGCAACGCTTCGGTAAGATTCTGTTTCTGAATGCCCCTTTTGTTCAGCGCGTCTATCACCATTTTCGAGGAATAGGCCTCTACCACCTCACATTTAGGCATAGCCGTCTTC
>JAEEXN010000119.1 GCA_016291595.1 Prevotella sp. | reverse complement strand
GACGTGTCGAACAATACGGCGTTGACGGGGTTCTATTGCTCCGATAACCAATTAACATCGCTTGACCTGTCGAAAAATACGGCTTTGGAAATTCTTCAGTGCGATCAAAACCAGCTGACCTCCCTCGACGTGTCGAAGAATACGGCGTTGGAGCTGCTTCGGTTCGAACAAAACCAGCTGACCTCCCTCGATGTGTCGAACAACAAGGCATTGGACTATCTTATGTGCTACAACAACCAAATCAATGAGACGGAAATGGGTAAATTAGTAGAGAGTCTTCAGCAGGTGAGCAATGGATGGTTCTACGTGATAAAACTGATGGATGACAGCGAAAAGAACGTTATCTCGAAGCCGCAAGTAGCGGCAGCCAAAGCGAAGGGATGGTCAGTAAAAGCTATTCAGACCCTTCCGAATGGTAATCTTCGCGCAATTGATTATGAGGGTACTGATTCGGAAGGTTATGTTAACATCAACGAGGAGAACTTCCCTGATGCTCATTTCCGTGAGTATGTGTCCAAATATATTGATAAAGATTATGACGGTTTCCTCTCACTTGAAGAGTGCGCCGCAGTGAAAAGAATATTCGATTATGGGACGAGCTATTGGACCGATATCTCCTCTGTGAAAGGTATAGAATACTTTACTGAATTGGAAACACTTGACTTATATAATATCCGTGTGACGTCTTTGGATTTGTCAAAGAATACTGCACTCAAGACGCTTCGGGTAAGGGATGACTATATCTATGATGATGGATATCTGGAGACATTGGATATCTCAAAGAATGTGGCGTTGGAGATATTGGATGTCAGTGATACAAAACTCACCTCACTGGATGTATCCCACCTGAAGAATCTGAAGGAACTTGGCTGCAGTGGCCTCAAATTAGGTACGCTCGACATATCAAACAATCTGTCGTTAGAGGTGCTGGCATGTGGTTCCAATGATTTAACGTCGCTGGATTTATCTAACCATCTTTCTTTGAAGAAATTACGCTGTGAAAATAATAACCTCCCTTCTTTAGATGTGTCAAAACTGACAGGTCTTACAGAATTAAATTGTTCCAACGATCAATTGACATCCCTTGATTTGTCGAATAATCTGGCCTTGGATACGCTTTCGTGTAATGGAAATAATCTTGGTGTTTTGGACGTGTCGATGTTAACGGAGTTGAAATATCTTGTATGTGTTATGTCCGGATTGACAGATCTTGATCTCAGTAAAAACACCAAACTTGAATATTTATATTGTGATTTAAACCCATTGACGAAACTCGACGTGTCTAAGAATTTGGAATTGAAAACGCTATATTGCAATGGTGGACGGATATCTGAAACGGAGATTTGTCAATTGCCTGCATTAGATGTCTCTTCAAATACAAAATTAGAAACTCTGCGTTGCAGAGGTAATTCATTTACTACCCTTGATGTCAGTAAGAACACTGCATTATATTTCTTGGACTGTACAAATAACCAACTGACGGCACTTGATGTGACGAAGAATGCAAACTTACGACAATTAGTCTGCGATAAGAATCAACTTACCTCACTTGATGTGTCTAAGAATACTGGTTTATATAGTTTGTATTGTTCTGAGAATCAGCTGACGAGTATCGATATTTCTCATAATCCTGATATAAGTGATTTTGATTGCTCAAGAAATCAGATTGAGCAGTTGGATGTGAGTGCAAATGAACAAATTTACAGTGTTTATTGCGAGCAGAATAAATTGAAGTCTCTGAAAGTATCCGAGAAAAATACTCGCTTAGGATGGCTTCACTGTCCCGGTAATGAGTTGAAGGGTGCTGCGATAGACAGTCTGATTAGTAATGTGCCCCAACAGACTTATGCCAGCATTACTGTGATAGACACGCTTTATGCCAATGAAAAAAACGTGTGTACAAAGGCTCAGGTGGCAGCGTTTAAGGAGAAGGGATGGACAGTCCGCGTAAGACATAAGCAAGGCGCAAGCGTTGTTGGTGACGAATACGAGGGTAGCGATCCTCAGACTCTTGACCCGTTGGAGAATGGTGACAACGTCAATATCGGTAATGACATCAATAGCGATACCAACCTTGATGGTAATGTGGTGAATAATGTCTTGTATAATATCAGCAGCGACAACGGATCGTACGATGCTACGGAGGGCTGTCTGGTGATCAACAAATCAACATCCGACGATACGATGAGTGCGCTGGAAGGTAAAGATATCTTCGGCGAGGACTTCCAGGGTCAGTTCACGGGTGTGGTGTTCAAGGTGGCTGAGGGCAGTGGCACGGTGAAGGTACAGGCCGAGACCTCAGGCACGATGCTGCTGAAGGTGAAGATCGGCAATAATGCACCGGTAACCATGGAATTGGAAGGTAAACTGAAGGTATCGTTCGGTTATGATGTGACAGAGGAGACCAATGTGTATATCTATGCCGGCACGCCTTCGTCGCAGGCCAAGGGCATGAGGAAAGCGAACGGTGATGGTAACGCGCTGAAGATCTATGGCATAGAGATTACCAGGACAGGGCCGTCGGGCATTGGTGATATCTCCGCCGAAGATGGTCCGCAGGATGTGTATAGCCTCTCCGGCAAGAAAGTTCGTTCTCAGGCGAAAGACCTGAAGGGCCTGCCTGCTGGCGTCTATATCGTTGGCGGAAAGAAGGTGGTCGTGGAATAATCTCATCTATGATAACACACGATTGGGGGCAGGCGCTTGTCCCCAATTGTGTTCAACCACCTCAGTCAGTTTTTGCCGGCCATGTCTTTATCATGTCTTTGTCTCTATGTCGAGAAACACTCTGTGTCGGAGGAGGCTCGGGCAAAACAAGCACAAAACCAAAAGTGGTTTTCGAATCCGATAGCATGTATCCTGAACCCACGGTACGGATGCGGCCTACCGGCAAAAAAAACGTGCTCACACCTGATGGTGCGGGCACGCTCTGTTATGATTTTCTCTTTAAGGGTTAGTCTTTGTCGCTGTCGGCAAAGTCGAGAACATTCTTCTTGTTGGCAAGCATGCGCTCGTACTCCTCGCGTGAGCCTACGATGATCTTGTCGAACTCGCGCAGACCGGTACCGGCAGGGATGAGGTGACCGCAGATAACGTTCTCCTTCATGCCCTCGAGGGTGTCTACCTTTCCGCGGATGGCTGCCTCGTTGAGCACCTTCGTGGTCTCCTGGAACGATGCGGCAGACGACTGGGCGTTTTCCGTAGTGGAAAAGGACGTTAAAGCAGAAAGGATTGTAAAGATTGTTTTCACCATTGCCTGAATTTATGCCGCAATGGCACTTTTTTAGGGAAAACCGTATTAAATTTAACAAAAAATGTATATCTTTGCCGTCAGATTTAGGTAGATCAGTGCCGAAAGGTCTGGTCTTTAAAAGGGAATCAGGTGAAAAACCTGAACAGTACCCGCTACTGTAACTCCTATTATGTAAAGCTCACAAGAGCCACTGGATGTAACCCATCTCCATTCTATTTTCAACGGGAGGATTTATTGGGTGGAATCCGGGAAGGCGAGTTTTTCGGGGGAAGTCAGGAGACCTGCCTATTTCTGCAAGTAACTGTCTCTCCGGGATCAGAGGGATTATTATTAACTTAATACCTTATTACTTATGAAAGCAAATGTTTTTGCTTCGGCTCTGCTGAGCCTGTTTGTGTGTAGTGCCTATGCCCAAAGCGAGGATAACGACACTACGTTGAACCTGAATGAAGTAGTCATAACGAGCTATCACCGCCAGCCGTCTGCTGTCGGTAAGCTGCCTGTGCCGCTGAACAAGGCACCGCTGACGGTGTCGAGCGTCGGCCGCGAGAAGATTGAGCTGCTGAACCTTCAGGATTTGAATGAAGCGGCAAGGACGACAACGGGCATCCGCCCCATCAACTCCTACGGCGGCTTCCTCTATTTCACCATCCGCGGTTTCTCCGACTTTGTGCTGCTGAACGACGGTATCCGCGATGAGCGCCACAACCTGTATCAGTCGGCACCCAGTACGAGTCTTGCCTCGGTGCAGAGCGTGGAGGTGCTGAAAGGTGCGGCTTCGGTGATGTTTGGCCATTCTGCACTGGGCGGTGTGGTGAACGTTATTCACAAACAGCCTACGGCACAGCGACACGTCAATGCGGGTATGGCCATTGGCAGTTGGGGACGCTACTCGGTAAACGGCGGTGCCAGCGGCCAGATAGCAAAGGGAGTGAACTTCCGCACCGACTTCTCCATGAGCGGTGGTGACGGATGGCGCCACACCGACAACAAGGCCTATAACGCATGGCTTGCCCTGGACTTCAGCTTGAGCGACTGGGACAAGCTGAGCTTCTCGGTATCAGCCAAGGACGACTATTACGGTACGGACACAGGACAGCCGCACTTCACGGCGGACATCTTCGACCAAAGCGGTAAAAAGGTGTGGGAAGCTGGCGACATCCCCTCGTACATCGACCGCCGCACGCGCTTTAACGACCCGCTCGACCATCTGACCGACAAGGACCTGACTGTAGCCTTGAAGTATAGTCATGTGTTCGGTGATTCTGGCTGGAAACTCGTCGACCTGCTCTCGTACTACTACGACGATCTCGACTACTACGCTTCTGAGGGATTGAGCTATCTGACTTCGTCGGAGCCCATCTACAAGCATTATTACATGAACGGTGACAAAAAGACTTATATCAACACCGACTCCATCAAACGAACAGGATTCCTCTTCGCCTACGAGACCAACCTGCTGCAGAACCAGCTGGAGCTGCACGGCGAGGCCATGACGGGAAGCATCAAGCACAACCTGCTCTTCGCCACAAACTACTCAAACCTCTACCTGCCGCGATGGCGCTCTTCCTATGGCTCGGCAGCTACGGGTGCCGGCAAGAATGCCATCCTCGACGTGCGCACACCGGTTCTGAATCAGGGAAACATCGACTGTCCTTGGCAGAAGCGCAGTTTGGAGTGGGAGCAGGACTACAGCCTTCATGTGGCCGACTACATCCACTTCACACCGAAGTTCACCGTACTGGCCTCGCTGCGCTACGACTATTTCCACCGCAACTACCAGATGGTGTACTCGAACCACAAGACCATCACCTCGAAGGACCCGAAGACCAGCGAGCACAACAATGCCTTGACCTATCGTCTGAGTGCCTTGTATGAGTTTAACGACAACATCAACGTCTATGCCTCTGCCAGCAGTTTCTTCAAACCGACGCGTACTGCCGTGGCCGACGGATACATCTACATTGACAGCAACGGTAAGAAACTGGATGGCGACAAGAACGGGAGCATCTACAAACCCATCTCCGGACACCAGTTCGAAGTGGGCTCGCACTTCAACCTCGGCGACCGACTGCAGGGTGACTTCTCTGCCTTCTACATCGTGAAAAACAACATGGTGCAGAGCTTGGGCAAACTGGAAGACGGCACGAACGTCAGCGGACAGGTGGGACGTGCTGATTCCAAGGGTCTGGAACTGAGCTTCCAGGCGCTGCCGTTCGATCAACTGACACTTGATGCAGGCTACTCGCTGACCATCGCCAAACTGCGCGAATTCTCCGTGACGGAGTATGCCGCCAACACGCAGGCCGGCAACTACCTGCAACACGCTCCCGAGCACATGGCCTACGGCTGGGCCTTCTACGACTTCTCTCAGGCTCTGAAGGGGCTGAAAGTGGGTGCCGGCTTCAACTATACAAGTAAGGTGTACGTGAATGCCGCCAACACGATGACGTTCGATCCCTACGCCATTGCCAACGCCATGATCAGCTACAGCTTTAAGAAGCACTGGAGACTGCAACTGAACTTCAACAATATCTTCGACAAGACGTATTACATGTATGCCGTCAGCACCACGGGCTATGTGCCTGAAGAAGGACGCAACGTGCGCTTCACGGCCTCATTCAATCTATAAATGAATCTCTCTCGAATATTACTTCATATTCACAGGGTACTGGGCTTCGTGCTCAGTATCCTGTTCCTTGTCTGGTTCTTGTCGGGCATGGTGATGATGTACCGCACCTATCCCAGCGTCACCGAACAGCAACGAATGGCCCATGCCGAGCGGATTGCAATGCGTGAGGCAATTCCGTCGCCCCCAATGCCCCAAGGTCTCTCAGCCCTTTCCCTGCAACAAGTGGCAGGCCGGCCTGTCTTCCTGATGTCGACAGCTGAAGGGGAGACCCAAGTCGATGCGCTGACAGGCAAAACTGTTGTAAGATTCTCGCCAGAGGCAATGCAGTCCATCGCAGCCCGGTGGTCATCGGCTGCGCCTGTACTCAAGGACACGCTCAACGAGATTGACGTATGGCTTATCGGGGCGATGCCCTTCAAGGAGTTTCCTGTCTACCACTATTCGCTAAACGACAGCGAAGGTTCCGAGTTATACCTCTCGTCAAGGACAGGACGGGCCTTACAGCTGACCAGCCGGGAGAGCCGTTTTTGGGCGTGGGTCGGGGCTATACCCCATTGGATTTACATTACAAAACTACGCGCAACAGGTCGTCAACCTTGGACCGACACGGTACTGTGGCTGTCAGGGTTCGGCATCCTCATGGTGATTTGTGGTATCATCGTTGGCTTGCATTCCATGTGGAAAGCCCGTAAAAGAAAAGGTGCCGGCCTGTCGCTTTACGTCAAACCGCTTTTCCGTTGGCATCATCTTTTCGGACTATTTTTCGGACTGTTCGTGCTGACATGGATATTCAGTGGCTTTATGTCGTTAGCCGATGCACCGCAACTCTTGTGGCCTGTCCACAAGGAACATTCTGCACGGCAGCTGTATGCCGACAGTTTGAAGGTTGACCACTACCGTTTGGATATCAATCATGTATTGGCTGCGGATGACGTACGAAGGGTGGAATGGATGGAAATAGGAAAGCATCCGTACTACCGCGTATGGACAGCCGACGACGAATACCTGTTAGACGCATCCGACACAATGCCGCATCGCGTGAAACTCAATGAGGCCGACTGCCGTAAGGCCGTACAGCAGGTTTACGAGCCCTCGGAGCGTGTGAATGCCATGATGATGAACAATTACGACAATTATTATGTCAGTCAAAAGCGTCCAATGCCTTTGCCCGTCTGCAAGGTGACGGTAGACGATGCTGACCGCAGCACCTATTACATCAATCCGAAGACAGGCGATTGCCGTTACTACAACAACAATCGCCGC
>JAEEXN010000029.1 GCA_016291595.1 Prevotella sp. | reverse complement strand
ACACCCCCGACATCATCGTGAGCGATATTATGATGCCCCAGAAGAACGGCATAGAACTGACACGCCAGCTGAAGAGCGACATCCGCACCAGCCATATCCCCATCATCCTGCTGACGGCCAAGACAACCGACGATGACAAGGAAGAAGGCTATGACAGCGGAGCTGATTCATACCTAACAAAGCCATTCACTGCCAAGCTGCTAGCCAGCCGCATCAGGAATCTGCTCACCGCCCGGCGACGACTGACAGAGATGATTGCCAACGGCGACATCCCGCTTAAACTGCGCTCACTTGCAGGGACGCAAGCACTCGAACTCCACTCGCTAGCTACCGAAGGGACGCTAGAACACCCAGCACCCAATACCCCCCAGCTGAGCCCTCTGGATCAGGAATTCATCGAGCGCCTGAACGGGGTGATCGAAGACCATATCATGCAGGCTGACATTGACATGGCCTTCGTTACCGACAAGATGGCCATGAGCCACAGTACCTTCTATCGCAAGGTGAAAGCCCTCACGGGCATGACAGCCACCGAATATGTCCGCAAACGACGGCTCCGCCACTGCTATCAACTGCTGGCGAGTGGTGACTATAATGTGAACCAGGCCGCTATCATAACAGGGTTTAATCAGATGGCCCATTTCCGTGAGACATTCAAGAAGGAGTTCGGCATCCTGCCGTCGGAAGTTAAAAGAGAAGTAACAAGTATAAAAATGAAGGGGAAAGTAGGAAAGTAGGAGATGCGGAAAGTGGACATGAAGCTGTTTTCGGGATAGAGAATCGGAAGTAAAACAAGAAGGTAGTAATAATGGTGTAACTATTCACTGTCCCCGATACATGCGAAGCTGATACCGTTAAGCTTTGGTTAACAATAATCACAGAGTCTGCGTCCGTATTAGCTGTCATAACAGGGATAGGTGTCAGTTTTTCCTCTGTATTAACAGTGAAGATCTTAGAGGAATACTGACAAAAGCTGCAATAGGAGTAAACAGTAATAGTAATAGGATTCTTTACATAATATTCATAATATTGATAATGATTTCCTTTATATCCCCCTCTCCGCCCAGTCGCCTCGGTCAAGGTTCCTGTATCCTACTGCCTCGGCAATATGCTGGCTTTGGACTTTCTCACTTCCTTCCAAGTCGGCGATGGTGCGGGCCACCTTTAATATTCTATTGTATGCTCGTGCGGAGAGTTTCAGGCGCTCCATCGCCATGCGGAGGAGAGCCAAAGAACTTTCGTCGGGTTCGGCGTATTGATGAATCATGCGCTCGGTCATCTGGGCGTTGCAGTAGATACCTTTATATCCGGCAAATCGCTGTTCCTGAATGTGGCGTGCCCGGATAACGCGCTCGCGGATGTTTGCCGACGGTTCGCCCTGTGCCGCTTTTGAGATGTCTTTGAATGGAACGGGAGTAATCTCGACCTGTATGTCGATGCGGTCGAGAAGTGGTCCGGAAATCTTGTTCAGGTAACGCTGAATCTGTCCTGGTGTGCAGACACACTGGTGGGTAGGGTCGCCATAGTAGCCACAAGGACAAGGATTCATCGAGGCGACAAACATGAACGAGCAGGGGAATTCGATGGTGTATTTGGCTCGGCTGATGGTTATCTTGCGGTCTTCGAGTGGCTGGCGGAGCACTTCAAGCGTGCTTTTATTAAATTCAGGTAGCTCGTCGAGGAACAAAACGCCATTGTGGGCGAGTGAAATCTCGCCTGGTTGCGGATTGGTGCCGCCACCCACAAGGGCAACCTGCGAGATGGTGTGGTGGGGACTTCGGAACGGCCGCTGGCTGATGAGGCTGGTGTCGCGGCTGAGTTTTCCGGCAACGCTGTGTATCTGTGTGGTTTCCAGACTCTCTGCCAAAGATAATGGAGGCAAGATCCCTGGCAATCGCTTGGCCATCATCGACTTACCACTGCCCGGCGGGCCCACCATAATCAGATTGTGACCACCGGCTGCAGCTACCTCAAGGGCGCGTTTTACATTCTCTTGTCCACGCACATCGGCAAAATCGAGGTCAAAGTGGCTCTGCTGCTCATAGAACTCGCGCCTGGTGTCGATGACGGTAGGCTCAAACCCTTGCTGCCCGTTGAAGAACTGTATCACATCTGACAGTGTCTCCATCCCATAAACATTCAGGTTGTTTACGACAGCGGCTTCACGGATATTCTGCTTGGGTACAATCAGTCCCTTGAAATGCTCGGCCCGGGCACGGATGGCAATGGGAAGTGCACCGCGAATAGGTTGCAGGCGACCATCGAGACCCAGTTCACCGACGAGCATATATTCGCTCAGGTGCTCGTTGTGCAGTTTCTCGTTGGCAGCCAGAATGCCGATGGCAAGTGGCAAATCGTAGCTGCTTCCTTCCTTTTTCAAATCAGCAGGAGCAAGATTAATGGTAATGTCGGCTACGGGGAACTTAAAACCTGTGTTCGCCATAGCGGCTACAATGCGGTCCTTGCTCTCGCGGACAGCCGTATCGGCAAGGCCTGTCAGATGAAACATAACACCCCGGGTAATGTTTACTTCAACGGTTACTGTCGTCACCTCGAGGCCATTGACGGCAGCACTGTATGTTTTTACTAGCATGAAAAGGTTATTACTTGAGTAGATTCTTGAGCTTGTCAATCAGCTCTTTGGTTGGCAGTCCGCGGGCTATAATCTTGCCTTTCTTATCAAAAACGATATTATCAGGTACCCCTCTTATGCCCAGTTTCTCAACCGCAGGGCTGTCGAACATCATACCATCGCAGATGGTCGGCCATGTGACAGAGTCACGCGACATGACGTTCGTGCACTCTCTCTTACTGGCATCCAGGCTGACACTGAGGATGGCGAGCTGGTTGCTGTGTTGCTTCAGCAGCAATCTGAGCTGCCGTTGCATATTCTGACTCTCATAGCTCCATGTCGCCCATGCGGTGATAACACCCACTTTGCCTCGCAAAGAATTGGTGTTCACATAGTTGCCCTTGGCGTCGTAGGTGCTGTAAGAAGGCATTGTGCCGTTTTCAGCACTATTTCTGAGCGACAGGATGTTCTTCTTCATATTGATGAGCAGTCCGTTATCCGGCTGTTTCCGCTGCAGGGCCTCGGTCAGAAGTAAAGCCTCTTTGTAGTCGGGATTGACTGCTTGTATGAAATAGCGTCGTAACAAAAAAATGCTGACGGGCGACTTTGGATTGTCCTTGATGAACTGTGAGGCAGTCTTCACAGCCTCTACAGGTGACGCGTTGGCGATTTTTTTGCGGAAGCTGGTCATCAGCTCGTTATCACTTGTTCCTTTCACCTCCATCTCTTTCAGGTGAGAGGCGTCGGCCTTGACGTCTACCGCTTTGCCGGGTGCAGCGAATAGTGGCTGCTCGGAGAAATTGGGGAATACCAGCATGAGAGTCTGCGGTTTGTCGCAATCAATCTTCTTGCTGAATCGTCCGCCGTTGATCTTGATGGTATCGAGAGTCGCCGATCCGCCATCAAGACTATAAACATAGAACTCACCCTGGTTCAGGTTGAGAAAACGGCCTTCAATCTTGAAATGACTGCTGTCCGTTCCGCAAGAAACCAGAACCAGGGCGAGTAATATGTAATAGATGCTTCGCTTCATTTGTGATGTTGGGTAAAATCACCTATCACCCAAGAATCATTTTATTTGCTGACATTTACGAGCTCCAAGTCGTTGTTGGCATATGTGCGCAACGACGAATCGAGCTTCAGGGCTTTCTGCAACCACTGTGCAGCATCGGCATTCTTACCCTGACGGGCGTTGAGGATAGCCTGCAGGTAGTTGGTCATAGCGTCTTCCTTAGCATACTTCAAGGCAACAGAAGCCTGAGCGTAGTTCTTGTTCAGGATGTTAGCCAGGGCTGCACTGTTGTTGGTAGCGTCCTTAAAGTATTGCTCTGCCTGTGCATAGTTACCCTTTGCAATCTCCAAGTTGCCGAGTACCTGGTTCAAACCGTTGGCACCTGTAGCCTTAGAGATGTAATCGGTAGCCTTCTGGACGTCACCGCCTTGGAGGGCGATCAGTGCCAGGTTGGCATTTGCCTCAGGAGACTTACTGTTCACGTTGAATGCCTTCTGGATATAGTTCTTGGCCTCGCTCACGTTACCTTTGTTGAACTCCAGGGCTGCAATATTGCTCAGGGCACGGTAGTCAGCAGGATACTGCTTGGCGGCGGTCTTGTAGATATCCTCTTTCACGTTGTCGTTATCGGTCAGGGTAGCGGCATAGAGAATCTCGTCGACGCTCAACTTAGAAGGATCGGCAGCCAGCTGATTCTTAATCTGCTCGTCGCTACGGCCGATGGTCTCGTAGTTGATAATCATGCGGCTGCGGCGCAACTCAGGCAGAATACCGTCGGCAAGCTCGCGGAAACCAGCGCTCATGTTGCGAATCTGCTGCTCGCGCTCCTGTGGGTCTTTGTACATAGAGAGAACACGAAGGATGACATCCTTGTCCTGGATGTTGCTGGCCTGAACCAACTGCTGGAAACCATCCCAGTCCTGAGCGGTGTACTTGGCATCGATATCGGTGTCAACTTTGGTCTCTTTCAGGGTCTTCTTCACGTAGTCCTCAGAAACATTCTGACGCTTGCTGGCCAGTTTGTCGTTATAAGCAAAACCACCCTCAGGAGATGCATAAGCCTGAACCTCAACATTCTTGATGGCCAGTCCTTCCTTGTCGGCGTTGATACGCTTCAGCAGGTTGACAAACTCAGCCACAGAGTTGTTCTTCAGTTCGCTCTTGCGCAGATTAGCCTGATTGATCAGGAACTTCACGTTTGCCTCCTGTTTCTTGGCGTTGATGCGCTGGAAGGTGTCGGGAGCGATGCATGCACCGGCATTCATCATGGTTTTCTTATACAACTCAGATGTAGCGATAACACCGTTGGCGACCTTCACTGCAGGCACTTCCATAGCGCGCTTACCGATGCGGGCATTGAAAGTGAGGTACATATCGCTCTTCTGCATGGCGTCTACATACGGGAAACTGGTCTTCATTGTGTAGTGACCACCCATCTTGTAAGATACAGTCTGGTCGTTACCCTGTACCTTCTCACCCTGGAATGTAGTACCGTTGGCTTTTACTACCTGTCCATTCGAGCAGCGAAGCTCTGGAGTAACGGTAACAACAGCCTTTTTCTTCATATACTTCTCAGGGAATGTTCCGTTGATAGTAGCAGGAACCTGTCCAGCCTGCGTCTCAAGAGGATTAGGGGTAACTACGAAATTGTCGGCAGATAAAGCACCGAGTTTTGAACATGATGTCAGCACAAGGATTGCTAATGCCGATAAAGATAAAAGAATAAATTTACGCATAATTTAATGATGTAATTTAAGGGGTGCCGCGAGCGGGACTCGAACCCGCACAGCCATTCCTGGCCAAGGGATTTTAAGTCCCTCGTGTCTACCATTCCACCATCGCGGCAAAAAATCTGTGCAAAGATACGGCTATTTATCGGAACAGCCAAATGAATTTACACAATTTAAACATTTTAGTTGCGAACAGTAAGCAAAGTCCCATCATAAAAGGCTTTGTAGCGGATAAGCTTACTGCCTTTGTCGCCCTCAACGACAACACCGAAGTTGTTCAGGTCGTAGACGCGCTTGCAATTGGCGCATTTGACCCACTGCCCGTTGTTGGCCCAACTGAGTGCGTATTTATAAAGGTTGTAGTCTTTGATGCAGTTGGGACACTGCCGGTCGAAGGCAAAAAGCCCGTTTCCCAGACTACTGTAGCCGATAAGAAGGCCGTTGTTAGTACCTAAAATATAGGAACTGTAGTTTTCTTTGGCTGTGGTAATATTGTCCTGACCGCTGGTAACACCATCGTTCAGTTGTGTGTTGACCACGATAATACCACTTTTCTGCGATGTGTAAACCCATGCGAAAGTACCTGAGGACAGCGGGTTGAGAGCAT
Source organism: Prevotella sp. (assembly GCA_016291595.1). Classification (GTDB taxonomy): domain Bacteria; phylum Bacteroidota; class Bacteroidia; order Bacteroidales; family Bacteroidaceae; genus Prevotella. The sequence goes on along the minus strand of JAEEXN010000029.1, from coordinate 25,604 downwards.
GACGTATGATGCTGGTATTGTGAAGATTCGTGTCGAAATTGAAGAAGCAACGGTGGTCTACATCATATTCATTGTCAGCATCGCACCCCGTGAGCGATAAGGTAAAAAGAAGAGACAAAACCATATAACAGCACAGAGGCATTAACATAGAATGCTTGATTCTATTCGTCAATGTCGTAGTGTGTTGTGAAATCTTGTTCATGAATCTGAAAATTGGTAGTTTGGCCAACGTACTGTCTTGTCTCTGTAAAGGTGCTAATCGCCCGAACTGAAGATGCAATTAACACCTAATGGTTATATGAAAATATTAGCATGTGGCGCCTGTCGTGCCGTTAATCCTTCTTCAGTAAGGCGGCTTCGGCATCCATCATACGCTCGAAGTGGAATCCGTCGAGTGTCTGTTGCATAAGAGCGGTAATCTTTTCGTTGCACAGATTACCGATACTGCCCTCATGGGTGTGGTGGATATGCTTGTCGGGGATGAAGTTGCCGGCCTCAATGTCAAGTCCCACCTTCTTGTAAGCGTCGCGGAAAGGCATGCCGTTGGCAGCCAGTCGGTTCACCTCCTCCACAGAGAAGATCGGGTCGTACATCGGATTGTCGAGAATATGCTCGTCCACCTCCATCTTGTTAATGATATATGCAGTCATCTGCAGGCAGTCCTTCAGTTCGTCGAAAGCAGGCAGGAACACCTCTTTAATTATCTGCAAGTCGCGGAAATAGCCTACGGGCAAGTTGTTCATGATGAGCATCACCTGTTGCGGAAGGCTCTGAATCTTGTTCGATTTAGCGCGGATCAGCTCAAAAACGTCTGGATTCTTCTTGTGAGGCATAATACTGCTGCCCGTCGTACACTCCTTCGGCAGTTTCACAAAAGAGAAGTTCTGCGAGTTAAACAAACAGGCATCAAATGCCATCTTGGCCAGTGTTCCGGCAACAGAAGCCATGGCAAAGGCTACGTTGCGCTCCATTTTTCCGCGTCCCATCTGCGCGTAAACTACATTGTAGTTCATTGAGTCAAAGCCTAACAGGCGGGTGGTCATGGTGCGGTTGAGCGGGAACGAAGACCCGTATCCGGCAGCCGAGCCCAACGGGTTGCGGTTGGTCATCTTGTAGGCGGCCTGCAACATCAACATGTCGTCGGCCAGACTCTCTGCATAAGCACCGAACCAAAGGCCGAACGAACTAGGCATGGCTACCTGCAGGTGGGTGTAACCTGGCATCAGCACATCTTTGTATTGGTTGCTTTTCTGAATCAGTTCATCGAAAAGCACCTTCACCGCATCGGCAATCTCTTTGAGCTCATGGCGCGTGAACAGTTTCAAGTCTACCAAGACCTGGTCGTTGCGCGAGCGCCCGGAGTGGATTTTCTTCCCCATGTCTCCCAGACGGCGTGTCAGCATCAGCTCCACTTGAGAGTGAACATCTTCGATGTCGTCCTCGATGACGAACTCACCACGCTCGCACACCTCGTAGATATTGCGCAATTCGGCCAGCAACTGTTCCAACTCGTCGCGTTCCAACAGCCCGATACTCTCCAGCATGGTGATATGGGCCATCGAGCCCAGCACGTCGTACTTTGCCAGGTAGAGGTCCATCTCGCGGTCGCGCCCTACGGTGAAGCGCTCTATCTCCTTATTAATCTCAAAGTTTTTAGCCCAAAGTTTGTTAGCCATTCTAGTTCTCTTTATTTGGTCGGAAGGAGCAGACAATATTGACGGGAAAGGGATTAGCCGTGTTGTCTGTTCCTGTTCTACTTATTCATATTGTATCATTGTCAGTACGTCGGCAATTTTCTCAAGACCCTCCTGCAGGGGTTTCGATACCATTCCCTTGATGAAGGGATTGATGTCGGCCTTGATTGTCAGCTTCATCTTACACGTTGTCTCTGTGACTGGCAACAGCTGAATCCACATATTAAAAGGTATAGGACTCTGCTCCGTCTCAAACTTGATGGTTTTAGGCTCATCACGGTCGATAATGCGCAAGGAAATCTGTCCCACAGGAGCAACACTGATGCTCACGCTGTCGGTATCGAAGGTCAGGTCTTGCAGTCTGTCGTCGGACATCCGGTCTTTCACACGTTCAATGTTGCTCAGGTCACTCAGCATATTGTATACCGACTGTTGCGGATACATAATCTGACGGATGCTGCTTTCGAATTTCGTGTTACTCATATTTGTCTGTTATCACAAGTTGTTGAATGTCAGCGAAAAATAATCACTCACCACCATTTAATCGTTACTGTTCCAGTGTGCAGGGTCTTTGCGCCACTCGTTGAGCAATTCCACATCGCTGTCGGCAATATAACCTGTCTCCAAAGCCTCGGCAACCACATGCTCATAGTCAGTCAGCGTCACCAGTTTTACGTCAGCATCCTGGAATGCCTTTTGGGCCACTGGGAAACCATATGTGTAGCTGGCCACCATGCCAATCACCTCGCTACCGCTCTTGCGGATAGCCTCTACGGCCTTCAGACTGCTGCCACCGGTGGAAATCAGATCCTCAACCACCACCACTTTCGTGCCAGGACGCAACTCACCCTCAATCAGATTCTCCAGTCCATGGTCCTTGGGTTTCGAGCGCACGTATACGAATGGAAGGTTCAGCGCGTCGGCAACAAGTGCTCCCTGTGGGATGGCACCTGTGGCAACACCTGCAATTGCCTCCACCTCGGGGAATTTCTCTAGCACGGCGTGTACGATTTCCAGTTTCACATAGTTGCGCAGTTCGGGGTAGGAGAGTGTCTTGCGGTTGTCACAGTAGAACGGTGACTTCCACCCGGAAGCCCATGTGAAAGGATTGTTGGGTTGCAATTTAATAGCTTTGATTCTCAACAGTTTGGCTGCAAATGCTTTTTTCAGTGGATCCATAATCTTCTTTTATTTGTCAGTATTGAAATGCAAAGTTACGGTTTTTCTGTTATTTATCAGGTAAGAACGCCGAAATATTTTGTTTTTTTGGCAATCACCAAGCGGTGGTGCTCATCTTTTCTTATTCGTTCGTTTGGTCATGCCGATGGCACCTGTGGGGCAGACGAGGCGGCAGAGATGGCAGCCAATGCACTTTGTGCCTATGATTCTGGGCTGCCGGGTCTGGGTGTCGAAGGCGATGGCCTGATGGCCTCCGTCCTGACATGAGACATGGCAGCGTCCGCAGCCTATGCACTTGTCACGTTCAATCTTTGGATAGATAATAGTATCTCGGTCCAGTGCCGAGGGCGACACGAAATTGGGTAACTCCTCGCCAACGATATCCTCAAGATGTTCGATGCCCCGTTCCTTGAGGTATGTCTGAAGACCTAGTATGAGGTCGTCGATAATGCGGTAACCATACTGCATTACAGCCGTACACACCTGCACGTTATGGCATCCGAGTTGGATGAACTCCAATGCGTCGCGCCATGTCTCTATGCCTCCAATGCCGCTGAAATGCACGGGATGGATGAGGTTTATGATCTGGTGTGAGGCCATCTCGAGGATGAAGCGCAGTGCAATGGGCTTTACGGCCCTGCCGCTGTAGCCGGAGACGGTTTTCTTGCCACTGACCTCTGCCAGTGATGAGAGTGTGACGCTCTTGATGGTGTTGATGGCAGAGATGGCGTCGGCTCCGGCGAAATAGGAAGCTATGGCGGGCTCGCTCATGTTGGTGATGTTGGGTGTCATCTTGGGGATGACAGGTATGTCGACATTGCGTTTCACGTAGGTGGTATAGAAGGCGACGAGCTCGAGGTCCTGTCCTACGTCGCTTCCCATGCCGGCAAGACGCATCTGGGGGCACGAGAAGTTCAACTCCACGGCATCGCATCCTGCTTCCTGTGCCATCTTCGCCAACTCAATCCACTCTTCCTCGAACTGCCCCATGATAGAGGCGATGACTACCTTCGTGGGGTAGTTTTGTTTCAGCCGGCGCAAGATGTCGAAGTCCATCATATATGGATTCTCGCTCAACTGCTCCATGTTGCGGAAACCGGCGAACGATGTGCCTTGCTTCACGGCATCGAAGCGTGGCGACACCTCGCGGATTTCCTGTTTGCAGATGGTCTTGTAGAATACTCCTGCCCATCCCATGTCGAAGGCGCGTGCCACCATCTCGTAGTTGGTGCACACTGCTGACGAAGCGAGGAAAAAAGGATTCTCGCAGTGTATGCCGCAGAAGTCGATGGCCAGGTTGGGGAGGGCATCGTTGTCCGTGGCTTTGGCAGAGTCAGCCGACTCCAGCAATTCACGGATGCGGACGGGCATGTCATAATGTATACACGCCTGTTCCGCTCGCTCGAGGTCAGCCTTGCTGCATCCCTCTGTCCACCGCCATACATTTTTGCCATTGTCAAACCTGATAGCTCGTATAGCCCGTGCGGGGTCACCAGTCTTACACGCTTTCGTACAAGGAGCATCCTCGCACAGCAGGCAGCGTGTGGCCTCTTCTTTGATGTGTATCATAATTGTTGCTAGTTTAGTACTTTTTTAATACGTATAACATCGTAACCTTTCGTATTGAGGCAAAGGCGTTGGAGAATGTCATGCTCAAGAGCACGATAGGCAGGAGGGACAAGAAGCTTTCTTCCTTCATGTAGTTGTCATTTCGTCTTTACGACCCGTTGATATCACTGATTTTTATCATCGGAGACAAAGATACAGAAAAATGAGGGCAGAACAAAAGTTTTTTTTCTTTTTTTATGCCGAGATGGAGTTACTTTGCATTCTAGAGCACAGTGTTACTCAAAAACGCGTGAGAAGCCAAATTTATTTTGACTTTTCCGAATATCATCCCCCGATCCTGATTTGGCCATAGATGGGCAATAGTGAGAGGTTGCTTGATGTCTATGTCTTTGTAAAACCGATGCTGATGACGCTCACTTTTATGTTGCCGGCCTTTATTAGTTCCTTTCCGCAGGCGAGGATGGTGGCTCCGGTGGTTACGATGTCATCGACAATGAGCACATGCTTGCCGTTGATTCTCTGCCCGTTTCGCAATTCAAAGGCTCCTTCCACATTCTCTTGCCGTGCCCATCGGTCTTTCTTTGTCTGGCTTCCCGTGAAACTCTTGCGTATGACCACGTCATTGGCAATGGGTATGTGTGTCACCTCACTGATGCCCTTCGCAATCTCAAGACTCTGGTTGTAGCCACGCTGCCGCTGCCGTTTCCGCGCCAACGGTACGGGAATGAGCAGGTCGACACCTTCGAAGAAACGGTCGACAGTCATCTCCTCGGCCATCATCTTGCCGACAGTCTCTCCTATCTCGGGGTGATTCCGGTATTTCAGGTCGTAGATGAAATCGCCCGACTGAGAGTGAGGCTGGTAGAAAATCATCGCCGCAGCGCGCTCGATGGGCATCTGTATCCAGAACAGACGGGCCATTTCGTTCTCATAAGGATTCTGCGAATAGTTCGTCCGCGGGAGGTGCAGATTGCACTTACTACAGAATATCTGCTCCGAAATGGATAGTCGCCGGCCACATACCGAGCAGGCCCGTGGTGCTATCAAGTCGACCAAACGGCTCAGAAAACTGATTCTTGTCATGTTTCAAAGGAAATGAATACCGTGCAAAAGTAACAAATAGTTTAGAAACTGCGGAATAGTGCCCTCCTTTTTTCGTCGGAATGAAAAGAAATGTGTATATTTGCAACATACAAAAACTAAAAAACTAAGGAAAACGATGGAACATACTGATTTGAGAGTCGGCATCATCGGAACAGGATGGATAGCCGAGAAAGCTGCCTACACGCTTCAACGTCAGGAAGGGTTGACCTGTCTGGCCGTGGGTTCGCGCACCCAGGAACGCGCCGACAGTTTTGCTGCCGAGTGGGGAATCGCCCGTGCCTACGGCTCTTACGAGCAATTGATTGCAGACCCCGACGTGGATTTGGTGTACGTGGGAACTCCCCACTCGCATCATTATGCTGTCACACGTCAGGCCATTCTGCAAGGGAAAGCCTGTCTGGTAGAGAAGGCTTTCATGGCCAATTACAACGAGAGTCTGGCCATAGTCAATCTGGCACGCCGCAAGAAGGTGTTCCTCGCTGAGGCTATCTGGACACGTTATCAGCCTATTGTGACTACCATCCGCCAGCTGCTTGCCGACGGGCGCATCGGCAGCCCGCGTCTTTATACAGCCAGCATCGGCTACAGTATGGGTAACAAACCGCGCATCATGCGGCCCGACTTGTGCGGTGGCGCGTTGTTGGATTTGGGTGTTTATTCCATTAATTTTGTGCGTATGTTCTCCGAGGCGGACATCCTGCAGGTTGAGTCACAGTGTCTGAAGTCGGACACGGGGATGGATCTCGTCAATACGGCATCGTTCAGACTGAGCAACGGGGCGCTGGCCAACATCCAGTCGTCGGCCTGTTGTGTGAATGATAATCAGGGAACTATTTGTGGAACGGAAGGTTATCTCATCGTCGACAATATCAACAATCCGCAGACAGTGAAGGTATATGCGCGCGACCGGGTATTTGTTGAGGAGATCAAGGTGCCGCAACAAATCACGGGTTACGAGTATCAGTTCCTGGCTTGTCGCGAAGCCTTGCAAAAAGGATGGACGGAATCTCCGCTCATGCCGCTCAACGAGACGCTCTACATTATGCGGTTGATGGACGATCTGCGTCATCAGTGGGGAGTACACTATCCGATGGATGATGAAACCATCGAGGATGAAGAGGCGTTGGAGTAAGAGTTACAAAAAAAAGAAGTTGAAATAAAAAGGGTAGGAGAAAGCTATAAGCCTAAAAATCCTGAACATCCGGTTCGTCCTCATCCGTCACCTCCATACACTGGCGGATGATGTCGAAACCGAAACCGCGGCCCATGGCAAAGCGGATGAGTTTCTGTTTTAGTTCGTAGGGGCTTTCGGCTTTTGTCGATTTACGCTTCTGTTGTAACAACGGGCGCAGCATTTGCACATATTCCTCAGGGTTTACGTCGTCTAACACCTGTTGTTGTATGTCGTTGTCGATGTGTTTCTGCCAAAGTGCCTGCTCGATTTTGCGGCGCCCCCATTTGTTATATCTGATTTTGTCTTTTACGAAAGCCCGCGCATATCGCTCATCGTCGACATATCGTTCACGAACGAGCCTTGCCATTACCTTCGCCTGAGCTTCCTCGCTCAGGTTCCAACGGCGCATCTTCTCAAGCATTTCATGCTGACAATGCTCGGCTTGCGCACATTGTGCCGACAGTCGTAAAAAGGCCTCTTGTTCAGTGATTTCCTTCATATGAGTAGGTTGTTTTTGTGGCTTTGATAAACCGCAGCTTGCCAAACTGGTCGTTAAGCAGTTCTATCTGTACCAGTCCTACGCCTTGCAAATAGGCGGCAACAGCCTCGGTGAGCATCGGATTCATCTCCAGGTACAGACTTCCACCTGGTCGGAGAGTCTCGGCCGCATAGCGTCCGATGGCCTGATACATGGCGTCGGGGTCATCGTCGGGTGCAAATAGGGCTTCTTGTGGTTCGTAGTCGAGCACGTTGCGCGCCATCTGACTGCTTTCCTTGCGGTAGATATAAGGCGGGTTGCTCACGATGATGTCCCATGCGGTAGCCAGTTGACGATTGCCGGTTGTCGACGGGATAGCCTTCAAGATGTCTTTTTTCTCAAACTGAACGTGAACGTGGTTACGTCTTCCGTTCCCGTCAGCTATTCTCAATGCGGCATCGGATATGTCCCATGCTGTCACCTGACAATCCTCTATTGCCGCGGCGAGGGTGATGGCAATACATCCGCTGCCAGTTCCGATGTCCAGGATATGAGTCGATGGAGAAGCTTCTGCTACTACCCAGCGGCACAATTCCTCCGTTTCAGGGCGCGGAATAAGCACACCCGGAGCCACATGGAACGGTCTTCCGCAGAATATGGTCTCGCCTAAAACATACTGTATAGGTTCTGCCCGCAACAGTCTTTCCATCATTTTCTGTAATTCTTGTTGGTCGTCTGCGGATAATTCATTAACTTTGCCACACAGAATATCAGTCATACTGAGGCCGAACCGCTGCTCCAGCAAAAGCCGTGCGATGGCTTTTGCCTCACCGGTATCATAAATGGTGCTCAGTTGACGGATGATGTCTTGATAGGTCATAACAAATGCAAAAGTAATCAATTTCAGACAATGAGCCAAATATTAACCGACGAAAAATACATGCGCCGCTGCCTGCAGCTGGCCCGTAATGGAATCCACAGCGCCCGTCCAAACCCAATGGTGGGCTGTGTGATTACGGTTCCCGGCGATCATGCGTCAGAGAACGGTCTGCGGATTATCGGCGAAGGCTACCATATCCGCTGTGGTGAGGGTCATGCCGAGGTCAACGCCTTCGCCTCGGTGAAGCCCGAGGACGAGCATCTGCTGCCTAAGGCAACCGTCTATGTGAGCCTTGAGCCTTGTTCGCATTACGGTAAGACTCCGCCTTGTGCCGACCTGATTGTCCGCAAAGGCGTGAGAAGAGTGGTTGTGGGAACGGTTGATCCTTTTGCCGAGGTACAGGGACGTGGTATTCAGAAATTACGTTCGGCGGGCATTGAGGTGACCGTTGGCGTATTGGAAAAGGAATGCCGCGAGCTGAACAAGCGTTTTTTCACATTTCACCAGCTGCATCGTCCGTACATTATCCTGAAGTGGGCACAGACCGTCAACGGTTTTCTTGACGACAATTTCCATCCACTCGCCATCTCGACACCGTTCACCCAGATGCTCTCCCACCGTCTGCGTGCCGACGAGGATGCCATTGTCGTAGGCCGAATCACCGATGAGCGCGAGCATCCCGCACTCACGGTGCGCCACTGGAGCGGTCAGGATCCGGCACGTTTCGTGCTGAGCAAGGACTATTCCATCGAACAGCTCATCAGCGACTGTTGTGAGCGTGGCATCCAGTCGCTCATCGTCGAAGGCGGAGCGAAGACCCACGAGTCGTTCATCGATGCTGACCTGTGGGATGAGATACGTGTTGAGACGGCGCCGATAACCGTCAAACGAGGCACCGAAGCCTGTCCGCTACCACCTAATATTGAGGTGAAAAGCCGGGCGGTGTACGATCAGAATGAGATTATTACCTACAAACGAACAGAATGATGAGCAACCGATTTACCTCGCGGCTGAGCGAGACCGACGACTATAAGCGCGACATGCTCATTCAGAAGATTGAGCATGCCGTCAGCCAGATGAAGCTCTCCGAGTTGGAGGCGCTGGCGTACGATATGTTTACCAAGGGCTATCTGAACGACTGTTAAGTCCGTTCCTTGTGTCGATAGAGGTTTGTCGCGGGGAAAAAATAAAGAGAGTAGCCTTTAAATAGCAACCCTCTTACCGTCAAACTCTTTTTTATTTCCTTCCAAAGTCGGCAGGAACTTCGCCCCACTTGGCGGTTTCCCATTTAATGATAGGATTGTGGAAGTCGTGGGTTTGCAGCCAACGCTCAGCCCGCTCGATAATCTGGAACAGCTGTTCGGTTTGCTCGTTGCGCTCCAGTTTTGTCTTACAATGGCGTTTGTTTACCCACAGAATAGCGTTGTAAGAGTCAGAATAGATGGTTTTATTGTGCAGACCTTGGTTCCAGCAAAGTGCCAGCGCGTGCACAATAGCCAGGAATTCCCCGATATTGTTCGTGCCCTTCATCGGTCCGAAATGGAACACCCGGTAGCCTGTCTGCAGGTCAATGGCCTGGTATTCCATCGGTCCGGGATTGCCCGAACAAGCCGCATCGACGGCCCATGCGTCTGCCCGGATTTCATCCCCAAGCCTCCCCCTAACCCCCTCCAAAGAGAGGGGGGATTGTGATTCCTTTTGATTCTTTTTAGGGGTGATTATTTCCATAAGTGCTAGTTTTATTTTCTTAATTACTGCATTTGGATTTGCTATCACTTCCTCATTAGAGAATCTGATGATATGATAGCCCAATGCCTGAAGGTTCTCAGTCCTACTTTTATCTTTGACAATCTGGTTTGCCTCCAGATGATATTGTCCGTCAATCTCAATGACTAATTTATGATGTAAGCAGACGAAATCGACAATATAGTCCTTAATAATATGCTGCTGCCTGAACTTATGCCCAGTCTGCTTAGACTTAAGATATTCCCATATGATACTCTCCGCCTCTGTCGGATGCTGTTTATTGTAGTCAGCATAAGCACGCAGCAGGTCATAATATGCACTATCCGCCGTCTCGTAGATATACATCTTCTTATTTATCCCTTTTATCTAAACCTTATAATACCCCCTCCCTTTTTGGAGGGGGTTAGGGGGAGGCTCTTACATCCTTTCTGGCACCTCGATGCCGAGCAGACTCATACCGTTTTTGATGGTTTTAGCCACGTTCTTAGCGAGCATCAGGCGCAGGGCCTTCTCCTCCTCAGTGTCGGCTCCGAGAATGCTATAGTCGTGGTAGAACTGGTTGAACTGCTTCGTCAGTTCGTAGCAGTAGTTGGCTATACCGCTGGGCGAGTAGTCCTTACCAGCCTGTTCTACAGCTGCTCCAAACTCACTCATCTTCTGGATGAGGTCTACTTCCTTCTGGTTGAGCGGACTGTTCTGGATGGTTTCAATAGAGGGAATAGCCTGATTGGCAGCTGCTTTTCTCAAAATAGAACGGATGCGGGCGTAGGTGTATTGAATGAAAGGACCCGTATTGCCGTTGAAGTCGATCGACTCCTCAGGATTGAAGAGCATGTTCTTACGGGCGTCCACCTTCAGAATGAAGTATTTCAGGGCACCCATACCCACGATGCGGGCAATCTCACGGCGCTCATCCTCGGTGATATCATCAAACTTGCCCAGTTCCATCGATGTCTTATAGGCATCGTCAACCATCAGCTGCATCAGGTCGTCGGCATCAACCACAGTACCTTCACGGCTCTTCATCTTACCGTTGGGCAACTCCACCATACCGTAGGAGAAGTGTACCAGTTCCTTGCCCCACTTGAATCCGAGGCGGTCGAGCAGGATGGAGAGCACCTGGAAATGGTAGTTCTGCTCGTTGCCTACCACGTAGATCATCTTGTCGATGGGGTAGTCCTGGAATCGCATCTCAGCCGTTCCGATGTCTTGTGTCATATAAACAGAGGTGCCGTCGCTGCGCAACAGCAGTTTCTTGTCGAGGCCCTCGTTGGTCAGGTCTGCCCAGACAGAGTTGTCCTCGTGGCGCTCGAAGAGTCCTTTCTCAAGACCTTCTTCCACCTTTGCCTTACCTTTCAGATAGGTTTGGCTCTCGTAGTAAATCTTGTCGAACGATACGCCCAGTTTCTTGTAGGTCTCGTCGAAGCCGGCATACACCCATGCGTTCATCTTTTCCCACAGGGCGCGCACCTCGGGATCGTTCTGTTCCCATTTCACCAGCATCTCGTGGGCTTCCTTGATGAGGGGAGCCTCTTGCTTGGCTTTCTCCTCGTCCATACCCTGAGCAACCAGTTCCTTGACTTCCTCACGATAGTGTTTGTCGAAAGCCACATAGTAGTCGCCGATCAGGTGGTCGCCTTTCTTGCCGCTGCTCTCCGGAGTCTCGCCATTTCCATACTTCAGCCAAGCCAGCATCGACTTGCAGATGTGGATACCGCGGTCGTTCACAATGTTGGTTTTCACCACCTTGTTACCGTTGGCCTGCATGATCTGTGCCAGCGACCAGCCGAGCAGGTTGTTGCGTACATGGCCCAGATGGAGCGGTTTGTTGGTGTTAGGCGATGAATACTCGATCATCACCAGCGGACTGTCTTCGCCGGCAGCTTTCATGCCATAGCGCTCGTTGGCATCGATGTCTGCCAGCAGTTGCAGCCAGGCAGCCGGTGCAATAACTATATTGAGGAATCCTTTCACTACATTGAAGCGCTCCACGGCCTCGCAGTTTCCCACCAGATAGGCGCCCAGCTCCTGAGCGGTCTGCTCCGGACTCTTGCGGGCCATCTTGACAAATGGGAACACCACGAGCGTGAGGTTGCCCTCAAACTCGCTGCGCGTTTTCTGTACTTGTACCATCTTGTCGGGTACTTCCTGTCCGTAAAGTGACTTCACAGCCTGCTTCACGGCATCAGCTATCATATTTTCAATCTTCATACCGGTATGTATTTTTTCTTTGGGGTGCAAAGGTAGACATTATTTCCCACATTTGCAAATTATTCGGTAACGTTTCAAACTGCGACGTGCGAACTGCTGCCGTTGCGGCATCGGCAACCGCCCGTCATCCTGTTCCTGACGGAGTACCGGCGGCATCTCCCGTCTTTCTCCGCTCCGTTCCTTGTCTTAGTCTCTCAGCTGTTGTCTGATGGCTGTCATTTTCTGCCGTCGTCCGATGGAGAACAGATTGCCATTCGCGTCTACGTAGTCGAACACCTGGTAGGCTTTCTCCAGCAACATCTGCCGTAAGGGCGCCTGTTTATAGCTGCCTTCCGCATAAAGCAGCTCCGCCACCATCTCCAGCCGTTGCATGCGCTCGTCGTCGTCCCATTCGTTCCGGGCATAGTCGAGCAGTTCGTCAAGCGACAAGTTGCGCAAGTCGTAGGTGCCCACGTACTGGCGGTAGAGCTCGCGCAGGTCATCGTCGCGCTGTTCCTCAGCCTCTTTCTTCTCTAAAAACTTGGCCAGGGCGGCCATGAACTCCTGAATGATGCGCAGGAAATAATCGCGTTGTAGCATAGTCTATATGTTTTGTTCTAAGGGGTGTATGTCTTTTACTGTGTGAACGGGCCTGCTGATAGTGTCCATGCCCGCATGATGGTACACGGGCAGGAATTCGGCAGCACTACCGTATCCTTCCATAGCGCCCGCCACCATCGCCGCCCGCGCCCTGACGGGATACATGAGGGTCATCTTGCGCGCCTTTCCCGTCTTGCGGGGATTGTCGTAATAGACGAGTTCCATGCGCTGTTCGGCGGGTTTCCCGTTTTCGTCGATGCTCTTTCCGGTGAAGTCCAGGATGCACGCCTCGTTTGAGCAGAACACCTCCTCAATGGCTGTTATCCTCAGGTCTTTGGCATTCTTCGCATAGCGCAGCGCCGTCTGCTGCAGTTCTTTGTGCGCCAGGGCACGTATGTCGTCGGCCGTCTTGCTCTTACAAGCGGCAGCCGTCAGCAGCCACAGACCTGCAGCCAGTCCGCAGAGGACACATAGAAGCAGTTTTCTCATTCTCATCTTTCCCGCTAAGAGGTTTACAATAAGTCTAATATCTCGCTGAAATGCCCGATGACAGTCAGGTTCTCGTGGTCGTATTCCTCGGTCACCTCGTGCGCCCATACGGCATGGAAAGGAATGTGCACGGCACGTCCTCCTAGTTTGATGACGGGCTCGATGTCGCTCTTGAACGAGTTGCCCACCATCAGCAGCTCATGGATGGTGATGCCGAAGGTCTCGCAAAGTTCACGGTACTGGCGGGTGGTCTTGTTCGAGACCACCTCCACGCGGTCGAAGAAATCCCACAGTCCCGACCGCAGCAGTTTGCCTTCCTGGTCCATAATCTCGCCCTTGGTGAACACTACGAGGCGGTATTGTCCCTTTTCCTTCAGCTTCTCCAGCGTCTCGCGCACACCCGGCAGGGGCGTGCCCGGCAGGTTAAGCAGGCTGATGCCCAGTTCTTGTATGCGCATCAGCTCGCGGGCGGTGATCTCTCCGTCGCTGATGTTGACGGCATTCTCGAGCAACGACAGCGTGAAAGCCTTCGAACCGTAGCCCGTTACGGGCATGTTCTTACCCTCCGTCTCGAACAAACGACGGCTCACCGTGGCCTCGTCGGCCCATGGCGAGAGCATCTGACAGTACTGCCGCTCCACCTCATCGAAGTGAGTCTGACAGTCCCAGAGTGTGTCGTCGGCATCGAAAGCCACCACTTTTATATCATGAAGTTTACCCATTGCTCTCTTTTTTTCTGGCAAAGGTACGATTAAGCGAGCAAAACGCAAAAGGAAAACTTGTTTTTCTTTTCGTTTTCGAGCGCAAGTACCTTATTCAAAGGTACAATTAAGCGGGCAAAGCACAAAAGGAAAACTTGTTTTTCTTTTCGTTTTCGAGCGCCAGTACCTTCATTGAAAGAAAGAGAGAACGGGTAAACCTGCTAACGAGAGAGATTTTCTTTGTTCTAATGAAGGGGGCGTTTGGATGGCCGCCCCCTGAGAGGGTTCTATTTCTTTTTCTTGGTATTGATTTTAATCACGGGCTTGCTTTTTTCGCTTTTGTCGATATACATCGATTCCACTTTGTCGGGGTCGATGAGGTCCAGCAGTTCATAGCCTACGACAGTCACACCGTCGAGCTCGAAGGTCACGTCGTCGCCCTTGTCGATGGCGGCTGCAATTTCTGTCTTGCCATTGGCCTTTTGCAGCACGAAGCTGACGGGCAGGACATATCCCACGCTCACAGCTTTTCCGTGGTGTCGGCCGGGAATCCATTTCGGCATGGCGTTGATGACGCGCAGCGCCTCGGCATCCAGTTGTGGAGAAATGCTTCTCACAATGTGGCTGTTGGTGATGCTGCCGTCTTTTTCTACGGTGAATTTCACCACCACATTGCCTTGTTGTCCCTTCCGGCGTGCCTCTTCAGGATACTTCACGTTTTGGGCTATGTATTGCATGCGTGCCCCTACACCGCCCGGAAACTCGGGCATCTGGTCCACCACGTCGTAGCTCTTGTCGTTGTCGGTGCCGTTGTATGTCAGTGTTGCCTCATACTTTACAGGCTTGTCCGAGCCGTCTTTCTTCAGCACAATGGCTGTGGTCCGGCTTTCAGCGATGGCTTTTGAGGTCGTAAACGTGGTAGTCGCCATGCCCACATAGGCCACCTCGATGGTTGCTCCGTCGGGCACTTCGATGGTGTATTGGCCGTCCACATCGGTCACAGTGCCCTGTTTGGTGCCCTTCACCCTGACAATGGCGCCCACCACCGGCTCTTTCTTCTCGTCAATCACCAGTCCTTTTAGCAGGAACGGCTCGTGGCCTTTCTGGTTGGGATGGTCCTCAATCTCCACCAGGATGACTCCGTCTTTGCCCTTTTCGCCATACTTGGTCAGCGCCTCTTTGTTTTTCAGCACCGTGATGCTTTTGATAATGTTCGGACTGATGGACACAAACTTGTCGTAAGGCATCTCCGTGCCATTGACAATGACCAAAGGATGCGTCTCGGAATTCAGGTCGACAATCACCTCTTTCTTCTTCTCTTTGTCGTCGGTTTGTGGCGTAGCTGCCGGCGTGGCAGCGACTGCCTGTTCGTCAATGGCTTCTGATGAGTTGTCGGCATTCACATAGGTAATATCGGTCACACTACGCGCGTTCGCGGCCAGCACGATGCCGACGACGGGCAGCAGGGCCAGCAGTTTCAGATAGTTTTTCGGTTTGGATTGCTTATGTAACATCATATTGATTCGGTTTTTGAGGGTACTGTGACTGATGCCGTTGGCAATGGAGTACCCGCCAATGCCCGCGGCCTTGGTAATAAGTAGATATTGATATTGATGTGCATCGATGCCTTGAGAGAGCACCGCCCGGTCGGCCTCGTACTCGTGAATGGCGCGCAGGTCGGCGCGTAGCATCCACATGGCGGGGTTGAACCATTGCAGGGCGGTGAGCAGGTCGGCGAACAGCACGTCCCACGAATGTCTGAGGCGTATGTGTGCCCGCTCATGAGCGAGTATAGCGGCATCTTGTTCTTCGTAGTCGCTACGATTCATGACTATATAGTGCATCCAGCTGAATGGCGGCAGCGTTGTGTTACCGGTCACACAAACGGTGGTGCCGTCCTCCTGCGGATGCTTCTCGCTGCGGTGGATAAGCAGAATGACTCTCACTATCGACATGAGGGTGTGGCCCAGCGTCACGGCCATGCCTGCGAAGAACACCACGGGCAGCGCTATCTGCCACCACGGTGTGTGCTCTTCCGCCGCCTCCACCATGGCTGTTGCCACGCCCGTTTCTATCTCGGGCATGGGCATCACCACCGTCCGATGCAGCGTGATGACGCACAACGGCAGCACAAACGAGGCCAATGCCGTCGTCAGCAGCATCACGCGGTTGAGCCGGTGGAATGTCTCGCGACTGAGCAGCAGCCGGTAGAACATGTAGAACACGGCTATCAGCGCCGCCACCTTCAGGTCGTAGATGAGAAAGTCAGTCATTCTCTATTTGCTTGATGAGTTGTTTCAGTTCGTCTACAGAGATTTTCTCTTCCTTCACAAACGAGGATACGGCACTCAGGTACGAGTTGTCGAAGTAGTTGCGGATGACACCTGCCAGCGAACTGCGCCCGTACTCCTTCTCGCTGACGAGCGGATAATACTGATAGGTGTTGCCAAACTGACGGTGGCCCAGAAAACCGTTCTTCTCCAACAGACGCACCATGGTCGATAGCGTATTGAAGTGCGGACGGGGCTCGGCATAGTGCTCAAGCAACTCGCGCACGAACATTGGTCCGTGCTGCCAGTAGAGATCCATAATCTCTTTTTCCTTATTTGTCAGTCGTTTCATAGTTCTGAAAGTTCTTATTGTTTTCTTGTCTTCGTAATCGTCGATGCGGGTCAATTCAATATCTGAAGGCAAAGTAACTAAAAAAAATAGTTATATACAACTAAAAGTTTTAGTTATTAAAGAAAATTAATTAGTTAATACTTTTAATTAAGCTTTGTTTGCAGTTTATGGCTAAATAGATGCCTGTTATGGCATGAACAGGCTCGCAAAGCTACACCGTCGATGATATCGTCGGCCTCAAGAGCGATTTGGGTAAACGCATGAATCACGCTGAAGGCTGGCGGGAGAAATGCGTCAACGGGGTTGGTTCGGTCGTCAACAGGTTGCCTTCTGTCGTCAGCAGGTTGCGATTGGGCATCAAACGAAGTACCATCAGGCATCAATCAGGGTACAGCAATTGCCTGATGAGGGTACAGTCAGGCACCTATCAAGGTCCTATCACTCCAGTGATAGCTTTCTCTCACTCCAGTGATAGGACTCTCTCACTCCAGTGATAGGATCCTCTCACTGTAGTGATAGTTTTTAAAATATGTTAAACGGCTGCTAATGAATAGCGCTCAAGCTGATTTCTATTGTGAGCACTTTCACCATACAAAGGTACAAAAAAATTCAAAAACAACCAAGGGGAATCACATCTTTTTTTCTCGCAAACCGCCCTGTCGCCACTTGCTTTTGGAGCGAGGGCTGCTTTTGTTGTTCTTTTCCGACGCTTGCAGGGGAAAGCAAAAACATAGGCTTTTCCCTATCACGCATAGGGATTTTCCTCCTCAGATGTCAAGAGAGATGCGTACTTTTGCAGTAGGATAATTGTAACAAAACAGAAATAGGTATGAGAAAAACACTCTTGACAAGCCGGTTCGTCCGGCTGATTTTATTGGTTATGGCCGTTCTTGGTAGTCACCCCACCGCCTCTGCCCGCCGGGTGGGCGTCTATTGTTATATGTCGGGGACTGGGAGCGAGGTCTGTCGCGACAGGAAAGTAGAGGTACGACTAGTGTTGTCGCCCACGGGCCATGCCTTAGTAGAGGTGGAGAATCTGACGGATGATGTGGTCTTCGTCGACCGCGGCCGCTCTTTTGCCTGGGTAAACGGACTGTCGGCAACGATGTTCCTGCCGTCGTCGCATACCGAGACCCACACGCAAGGCTACGGAACGGTGGAGCATGACATCCATCATGTGACATGGATCAGTGGCGAGTCGCACTCCGACAGCCAGACGGTTTACGACCGTCGCATACTACCGGTGGCGCCGCACGGCACGGCTGTAGTATATGAATGGCGCCGGTTGCCACAGCTGATGCGCAAGGACATGATACGCGTGGGCAGCGACGGCTCGCTGTTCAGCAGCAAGTGCCGTGGTGCTTTCCTCACGCCCTCGACGGCGGCAGGCGCAGCGACGGACACGGACAGCGGCAAGAAATTTAAGAAAGGTGACCGCAGGGCGTATGCGGCGGAGGCTTCTCCGCTGACGCTGGCGGCTGATGTGCAGTATAGTCTCAGCGAGGATGGCAGCCAGCCGGTACGCGCCTATGTGACCGACTATGTGTCGTCGGTCGTTGTGGGAGGCTCTGAGGGTGTCGGCAAGAATGGCATTTTGCGCACGTTCATGCCGCATGCCCTGGGTGGAAAACAATGTTTCGGATTCCGAAGCGGCAAGTCGTCGGGACTGATTGTTGGTGAGATAGCGTCGCTGGCGTTCGTGGTGGCTATCCCGCTGGCTATAGGAAGTCAGAGCTTCGACGAGCCCGACTGGGTGAGCAAGCACTCGTGGTAATCAGGGGAATCAGTCGGAAACGGTGGTTTCCGGCATACTGTCCAGTCCGTCACGGCTCAGGCTTCGCACGTAACCGTACAGCTTGCGGTAGAAAGGATGGCGCGTCAGGGTGGCAGGGTCGCCCAGAATAATGAGTTTCATGCGGGCGCGGGTGATGGCGACATTCATGCGGCGGAGGTCGCGGAGGAAGCCTATCTGCCCCTCATCGTTGGAGCGGACGAGCGAGACGACGATAATGTCGCGCTCCTGTCCTTGGAAACCGTCGACGGTATTCACGCTGATGCAACGGCGGTAGGGCTTGAAAAACTCCCGTTTCCGCAGCTGCTGGCGCAGGTATTGCACCTGTGCCCGGTAGGGGGAGATGACTCCCACGTCGATATGCTCGTCCAGGATACGCTCTTTTCCGATTTTCTCGAAATACTGTTGCAGGGTGTCGAGTGTCAGCAGGGCCTCTGTCTTGTTGATGCGTCCGAAGTTCTCGCCCACAAACTGCTCGGCAGAAGGCGTGCCCTGGTCGTCGTCGGTGGCGCGTTTCCACTCGATGGGTATGTCGTAGTCGAGGATTCCCCGATGCCTCACCGATGGCGCGCTCTCCACCTCGCCGTGGTAGAACCAGTCGCTCGAGAAGCGCATGATCTGGTCGTTCATGCGGTATTGTATCTTCAGCAGGTTGACCTCGTTGGGGTGGTTCTCCACGATGCGCTCCATGAGGGTCTTGCCCAGTCCTGCCTTCAGGGCGGCAATACTCTTCACGGTGGGCGGCAGCTGGCAGTGGTCGCCGGCAAACACCACGCGCGACACCTTGCGGATGGGTATCCAACTGGCTGCCTCCAAGGCCTGGGCGGCCTCATCTATAAATAAGGTGTTGTATTTCTGTCCCTGCAACAGGCGGTTGGCGGCACCCGTGAGCGTACTGGCGATGACGCGTGCCTCGCCGAACAGCTCGTTGTTGATGCGTACCTCCAGTTCGGTGGCACGGCTTTTCAGGCGTTCCACCTTCTGATGGAACGACGAGTCGCCGCGCCGGCGATGCTCCCGCAGGTCGCGTATGGCCTTGCGGATGCTCCACAGTTGCGGATAGTCGGGATGCGCCTCGAAGCGCCGCTCGTAGGTGAAGCTCAGCATCTTGTCGTTCACGCGCGTGGGATTGCCGATACGTAATACGGGAATGCCGCGGTCGACGAGCTTCTCCGAAATCCAGTCGACAGCCATATTGCTCTGTGCGCACACCAGCACCTGGCTCTCGCGCATGAGCGTCTCGTTGATGGCCTCGACCAGGGTGGTGGTCTTTCCGGTGCCGGGAGGACCGTGAACGATGGCGACATCCTTGGCGCGCAACACCTCGTTGACTGCCCGTTCCTGAGTCGGATTCAGATAAGGGAACGACAGAGGAGCAAAGGTATAGTGACGGAACGGCTGGTGGGAGTAGAACAGGTCGCGCAGCTCGGCAAGCCTGTTGCCGCGCGCCTTGATGACACGGTCGAGCGCCTCGAACATGAGTTTGTAGCTGGTCTCGTCGAAAAACAGCTGGACACCCAGGTTTTCGGCGTTCTGCAATTCCAATAAGTGGTTGTTGTCGGGAACAATGACCACCATCCGGTCGCCGTCGACATAGCTTACCGTGGCGGTGAAATTGAAGTATTTAATGGGGTTGTCGGTGGCCTTTTGGGGGTTGCTTTTGCCCGTCTTTCCCGTTCTTTCCGGAGTGTCGGGAATGTTCTGCCGGCAGGTAAAAAATCTCACGGGACGGCCAAACTCGAAATTATGGTCAATGTCGTCGTCGGCCTGGCGGAACACCTCCAGCGCCAGTTGGTTGAGGGAGTTATAATAGCTTTTGCCCGTCTTCAGCGGCCACCACGCATCACCTCGTTTTACTTTGCGGACCAGGCCGATGGTCTCAGTCTGTTTGCGAAAAGCCTCCTTCTCGGTCTCATACTCCAACTGGAGCAGCAACCGCTGTTCGGTGAGCGACTGGATGGGCGATGATGCGGGCATGGCTGATGGGTTTATCCGGCGTTCACCAGCTGCTGAATGTCGTCGATCGTACCGTCGAAGGGACCGCTATGCTCGAGTTTCAGCGTACACATGGCAGCGGCGAACTTGCCGCTCTCCAGATAGTTCATGCCCTGGGCACGGCAATAGAGGTAGCCCGTAGAGTAGGTGTCGCCGCAACCCGTGGCGTCGACAGCCTGCCGCGGAGCATAGGCGGGTATCTCGTAATACTGTCCGTCGGCATAGATGAGCGAGCCGTAGCTGCCCAGCGTGATGACCACCTCGCGCACACCCCAGTCGGCAATCTGCCGCGCCACATCGCGCGGATTGGTCAGTCCGGTCACCACCTCCATCTCGTGCTCGTTGAGCTTCAGGATGTCGGTATGCTTCAATACGGCCAGCTTGTCGCGCCAGTCTACCGCATACACATCCTCGCCGCGCACCTCGCGCAGATAACCCTGCACATCGATGCTCACGCGTCCGCGCCCGGAAAGATACTCCACCACCTCGGGAGCAAAGTCGTCGGCGAGCAAGGTGCCCAGATGGAACACCCGTGCCTCCAGTCCTTCCAGCTGACCGACGGTGAAGGGGTCGGATTTGGCGCGCACCTTCTGCGTGCGGTTGTTCTGGTTGTGGCCGTATTTATTCTCGAAGAACACGGTCTCGCGGCTCTTGTGGCAGACCACATCAATGCCTGCCCGGCGCATGTCGTCGACGGCTTTCATGTCTTTATCAGCCATCGAGGTAACCAGTTGGAAACTTACCTTCTGCGGCAGTTGGTTGATACCATAGGCAAAATAAAACGATGTTCCACCATTCTGCTCAAACTCATGGTCGGGAGTAATAATCTTGTCGAGCGTAATATGCCCGATGCAGCAAATATCTTTCATGCGGGCAAAGATACATATTTATTTTGATAAATGAGGATGCTTCCGCAAAAAAGTTGTATCTTTGCATGTATGATGAAACGTCTACATACTGTACTCCTGCTCATAGCATTCTGTCTGATGTCTGCTTGCAACGACATCAGTAGCGAGCAATCCATGCTTGATACTGCTGAAAGCCTGCTCGACACTCATGCCGACTCTGCTCGCAGCCTTTTAGATAGCATCCGTCCACAGGTAGAACAAAAGAATGTCCGTCGGCTTACCATGCGCTACCGTCTGCTCATGGCCAGTGCTTTGAACAAAACCTATGGTCAGTTGCCCTCCGACACCGCTTTCAGCGAGGTTGTACGCTACTATGACCACCACGGCAACAGCAACGAACGCATGCGAGCTCACTATCTGCTGGGTTGTATCTACCGCGACATGGGAGAGGCACCGCAGGCTATCCAGTGCTATCAGGATGCTACCGAATATGCTGATACTCTACGTGCTAATTGCGATTATAATACCCTGTTCCGTATTTATGCACAGATGGCAGATGTCTATGCAAAGCAGTTTCTTACAGAGGAAGCACTGATTGCTCAACAAAAAACCATGCTTTATGCTAAAAAAGCGCATGATATATACCATTATATTCATGCTTATGAGCTTACTTTGAACTCATATAACATAATGGATGATACGGCAATGATCGTTCATGTAACAAATGAAAGTCACCGGCTTTTTATGGCGAATGGCATGCCACAGCACGCAGCGAATGTGTATCCATCTCTTATACGTTTATATTTGGATCATTCTGAATATGAGAAAGCAAAGCCTTTAATGGATGTATTTGAAAAGGAATCGGGGCTTTTTGATGAGGACGGTAATATCATTAATCCACGTCGGACAAATTATTACAATAGTAAAGGACTCTACTATATGGGTATACATCGTGTTGACTCTGCTGAGTATTTCTTCCGTAAATTACTCTCTTGTTCGGTCAACGATTACGCCTCATACAAAGGGTTGTTGGCTGTTTATCAAGCAAAACACAACCAAGATTCCATCGTGAAATATGCAAATCTGTGTGAAAGGGGACTGGAGAATATGCTTGAAAACATTCAGATGGAGGCAACGAAACAGGTTACTGCTATGTATAATTACAACCGTGTGCAAAACCAAGTCAATAAAAAAGAGCAAGAGGTAAGAAGAATAAAAATAATTATTGGTGTGTCACTCTTGCTAACATGCTTGATAGCAGTCTATGTGTATGTACATATCCGGAAAAACAGGAAGAGGTCGTTGGCTCAAATCAATCAACTTAATACGAACTATTTGGAGGCCATGAACGAAGTAGATAGAGCAAAAGCAGACATGGCAGCCATACAGGCAGATTATACCTTATTTGTATGTAATAAGGAAAAGGACATTGCCGAGTTGGAACAAAAGGTTGCACAATATCAATCTCAGATAGACAGTTTGAATTCCTCGGAACGTGAAGAGGCGCTACTCTCTTCCAATCCGGTTGAGACATTTAGGAAATTTACTTATCCTCTACAGCCGTTACCTCACAAATCAGACTGGTTGCAACTCACAAGAATTGTCAGACAAAGTTTGCCCACTTTCTATGCAAAAGTTGCTCAAGAAAATCTGCTTTCTCCTTTGCAGTTGCGTACTTGCTTACTTACACGCCTAAAGTTTACCAACAGTGAGATTTCTATCCTGCTTAACATTACGCCGCAGCAGGTAACAAACACTAAGACTGCTATCAACGAAAAACTGTTTGGCCAGAAAACGGCAACAACTCTTATGGCAAATCTTAAAAGTCTGTAGGTGGTTTCGTTTTCCTAAAGCGTTTGATAATCAATAATATAGGTCAAAGAAAAACTCTTGGATAGTGTAAAGAGGATGTAAAAAGAATTTGCTTTTTGTTTTGCAAGAATTCTTTTTCTTTCTAGTTTTGCCGCCAGAACCAATAGATTTGACACTATGAAAAGATTATTAAAAACTCTTTGTTTGCTTATGTTAGCAGCACTGCCCTTCAACGCAACAGCCCAGCAGTTTGAAGGTCAACCCGTTACCATGAAGATTAAGGTTAATACTCCGAAAGATGAACATGAAGAGTCTCCCAGGATGCCTGCGACTCCGATTCTTGTCTATCAGGACGGCCACGTGTTTACGTTTAATCCAGCCTTTAACGGCTGTATAGTCAAATTGGCTAGTAATGATACTGTGGTTTTTGTAACGGCAGTAGATGCAACAGGAATTATCTCATTACCTGAAACATTTATCGGATATTATGAGTTACAATTATTTCTAGGCACAGCCACTTACAGTGCAATTATAGAATTACCAAATAATAGTGAAAACTAATTTCTCTACTACTCATGGGCAAATATATCTTTTTAAGCTTGCTATTTGTCGTACCCTCACTCTGCTTCTCTCAGGGCAGAGTGGGGTACGCTTATGATGCAGCAGGAAATCGCATTAGCCGTACCATCATAATGAATATGCTGACCGCCAAGAAACAGCCGCAAGGCATACAGAAGGGCAGAGTCTATAACGACATGCTTGCCAAGAATGAACACAGAGTCCCCTGCTCTTGACACATGGTGCAGATATGGTGCATTATTTAATTTGGAACAAAGTAAAAGTCTAAAACAAGTTTTATACATTAATTTATTTTAAACAAATTAAAAATGAAAAAGTTTATTTTAGCTGCAATTCTACCATGTTTATTTGAGGCTTGCAGCAATGATGTCATTATTGGAGATAGTGATGAACTCATTAATAAGAGCGAATTATCACTCGATACAAATGACAGTATTTTAAGTTTTGCTAGCAAAGCAGACTTTGATCAAGTTGTAAGTGCATTAAAAAAGATGGATTCCAACACGCAGCAAGAGTGGATGAATAAGAATTATGGAAATTTCCACTCTCTGTCCGATGAATTTGAAGAGGCTTTACTGGAGGCAGAAAAACTCGACGAGTCAGAGGAGGCATTTAAAGCGTATTATAGAAAATATGAAGAAACTTTGTTTTTCCCTTTATTCCGTGATGACGTAGGTCCTTACTTGCCTGTAATTGATAAGTATGTGGCAAAACTTCTTAATAAAAAGGGAAAAGTTATAATATCAGGAGAGGAAGTAGATTTAAAAGACATTCATAATTACTATCAACTGCAAGTACTTGATCGGGCTATGTATTCTTTAAAAGACACTCAGACTAAAACTGGAAGGAAAAGGGTTGCAGGCACTGCAGCAGGTATTGAGTATGATTCAGATTGGTATCATGAAAATGGCAAAAAGATTCGGTTGAAATGTCAAAGAAGATATACTGGGGAATATGAGGATGGACAACTTGGGGTATACCATCAATATGGTTTACATATAGAAATCTCTTTTAGGAAAAAGACATGGTTGGGTTGGACAAATTATGTTAGCTTTGTAGGCATAGATGCTCGTTTTAATCTTGCAGATGGGCAACTTGTTACGCTTTTAGATTCTCATACAAACGATTCATCTCATGATTATTATATTGACCTACCCAAGGTATACAAAAGGCCTTTCTCAATGACTGATAACTATTCATATATAGCTCCAGGAATCGATGCAGATGTTAAGTTGGATTATCGCGGGATAGGACATACTTTGCAATATAATTTTACTCTGGATCCTTTTTATGAAGAATAACGATTAAAGATTCTCCATAGGTTATTTCTAAGCCTATGGAGTATTTTATATTATAATGAAATATTCGATGAAAAAAACAGAATTACTTTTTCTTTTAGCGTTGATGTCAGTTTTTGTATGCTCATGTTCTGAATCTGAGGAGGAACAGAGCGAGTTTGCAAACTGGAAAGAGAACAATGAGGAATACTTTCATGCTATTTATGAGAAAGCAACGGCTGCACAGAAAGCTGCTGACGGGCAATGGAAGACACTCTTAAAGTGGTCGCTTGACAATTCTTCTCTACCGGAAGATTATGTCGTAGTGAAAGTGATAAGCGAAAGTGGACAAACTGTAAGTCCTCTCTATACTGATTCAGTTTGTTTGCATGTGAAAGGCTCTTTGATGCCAACAGCGTATCATGCAAATGGCTATGTGTTTCTGAATACCTATTTTGGAGAAAAGGAAGAGCAAGAGGTCGGCACTCCATTATTTATTCAGGTCAAGGGAGATGTGAGAGGATGGATTCCTTTAACATCCGTTAGTGCAAGAGCCGATGCTTATCCCCTTGTGGTTGATGGGCTTGCAACGGCATTGCAACACATGCATGTGGGTGACCGATGGTTGGTTTACATTCCATATCAGCTGGGGTTTGGTTTGCGCAATGTGCCAGAATGGGGCGTACCTGCCTATAGTACACTGGTCTTAGATGTTAAGTTGCTGAGGATTATCAAGCCAGCTGCCCCTCATAGGTTCGTAAAGAAATCTTTATAAACTTGCTATTTGTCGTACCTCACTCTGCATCTCTCAGGGCAGAGGAGGGTACGCTTATGAATCTAAATTTTAATATCAGAAAATATAAACATAAAAACAG
>JAEEXN010000118.1 GCA_016291595.1 Prevotella sp. | reverse complement strand
CTGTTGGAAATAATCTCCGCCGTCCAGTATTATTACACGCGCGGATTATTGGAACAAGAACTTGAGCACCGTGCAGAAAGTGAGCTGATGGCGAAGATGAACCTGATTAACAACACACTGAACAGCACCGAACAGACACTGCAAGAGCATATGTGGGATATCAGACAGAATCTGAAAAATGCCGACTCAATGATGAATGTGACGCGCCGCATGATTGAATCCAATCAGAACATCATTGGCGGATGTATCGCATTCGTTCCTTATTACTACAAAGAAAAAGGTGAACTTTACGAGCCCTATGCTTACCGCTCGGGCGACAAGATCCTGACAGAGCAGATTGCCAACAAAAACCACGACTATACGAAGAATCCTTCGTTCCTACAGGCCTGGCATGAGAATAGTGACTTATGGAGCGATCCTTATGAGTACAAAAGCGATTCTATCATCTATCTTTCTACCTATTCCCACCCTCTGACCGACGATCAAGGAAAGGTTGTGGGAGTGTTGGGCTTAGATTTATCTCTCGACTGGCTGGCCGACACGTTGAATACCCGGCATATATTCCCATCGTCATTTAATATGATACTCACTCAGAAAGGCGACCTGATTGCCGGTTATGACAGCCGTCATGATACGCGTGATGACGTCAAGGGTATTGTCAAGCTCATCAACGACAGTACGACAAAGAAAAAGACAAGCCGTAGTGGCAGAAGCAAAGTTGTTCTGTTTACCGACGGGCGTGACGACTCGAAAGCATACGTCTTCTACACTTCACAGAAGGACAAGCCCTATTGGCAGGTTGCCGTTACCTGTTACGACGACGAGGTTTACGGCAAACTCTATCAGATGCGGTTTTGGATTTTGTTGATGATGTTGGCAGGCCTGTTAGTATTAGGGTTCATCCTTCACCGCTTTGCCAAAGGAGAGAAACAGCTTCGAGCCGCTGATCTTGAAAAAGAACGCATGGGGAGCGAATTACACGTGGCTAGCAACATTCAGAAATCCATGATGGAAGAAGGCTGGAACAAGAACAGCAACTCCGTCTTGTCGCCCGACATCAGCACGCGAGGCTTCCAAGTGCCGGCAAAAGAGGTAGGTGGCGACTTATACTGTTACTTCGTGCGTGATGAGAAATTGTTCTACTGCATTGGAGACGTGAGTGGCAAGGGTATTCCGGCAGCCTTGGTAATGGCTGTCACCCACTCCATGTTCAGAGCCTGCTCAACTCATGAGTCGAATCCCGCTCGCATCATAAGCACTATCAATGTGGCTTTGTGTCAGAACAACAACACCAACATGTTCGTCACGCTTTTCATTGGTGTGCTTGACCTTCCTACAGGCCGGATGCGATATTGCAACGCAGGACACGACTGCCCGATCATGATAGAGCACGAAGTTAAAAAACTGTCTGCGAAGCCCAACTTGCCTGTAGGCATCTTCGATGATGTGGAATACAGAAGTCAGGAAGTAACGCTGCAGCCTGGAACCTCAGTCTTCCTCTATACCGACGGATTGACCGAGGCGCGCAATACCAAACGCGAACTGCTGGGCTTGCCGCGTGTGATGGAAAGACTCGAGCAGTGTTGCAAACAAAACTTGACTACTCCCGACGAATTGTTGCATGAGATGAAAGCCGAAGTCGACAGTTTCGCCGACGGCGCCGAGCAAAGTGACGACCTGACAATGCTCGCTTTGCGCTACGAGCCGGAAGAGAAAGGGGAGTGCGTGCTGCACGAAGAACTGCATCTTAAAAACCAGATGTCAGAAGTGCCGCAATTAGGGGAATTTGTAAAGATGGTTGGCGAACGGTTAGGACTCAATTCCTTATTAATCATAAAAATGCGGCTTGCCCTCGAGGAGGTTGTCGTCAACGTTATCAACTATGCATATCCTGAAGAGGCTATTGGCGACATCGAAGTTGTGGCCGAGGCCAGCACAGATAGACTTAAGTTTGTGGTCATTGACTCTGGTTCAGCCTTTGCGCCCACCGACGTTCCCAAGGCCGACATCAGCCAACCCGTTGAGGAGCGCAGAATCGGCGGAATGGGCATCCTTCTCGTCCGGCAACTGATGGACTCGGTAAACTATGAGCGTATCGACGGAAAGAATATTCTTACCATGCGCAAGAATCTGAGTCCCTCAAATCCATCCAATCCAGCATCAACCGTAAAGAAAGTATAACTAAGTAATTATTTCAAATATGGAAACAACAACTATTGTCATGATTGTCGCACTCGTAGTAGTGTTCCTCGTGTTATTCCTTCTTATCTCTTACGTGAAGGCACCGCCCTCGTATGCCTATATCATCTCTGGTATCAGCCGCGAGCCGCGAGTTCTGATAGGCTCGGGAGGAATCAGAGTACCCTTCTTCGAACGTCTCGACAAGGTGTATCTAGGCCAGGTAACCGTCGACATCAAAACAGAGGAGAGCGTACCTACCAATGATTTCATCAATGTAGACGTTGATGCAGTCGCAAAGATTCGCGTTACTCCTACCCCCGAGGGAACGCGCTTAGCAGCAAAGAACTTCCTGAACATGACTCCGCCCATGATTGCCGACCAGCTGAAAGACTCGTTGCAGGGTAATATGCGTGAGATTATCGGAACGCTCGACCTGCGCTCGCTCAATACCGACCGCGACGGCTTCTCCGACCAAGTGATGCAAAAAGCCTCGCCCGACATGAACAAACTGGGTATCGAGATTATTTCGTGCAACATCCAGAATGTGACCGACAAGGAAGGACTTATTCACGATCTGGGTGCCGACAATACGGCAAAAATCAAGAAAGACGCATCGATTAACCGTGCCAATGCCGAGCGCGACGTGAAGATTCAGGTGGCACACGCCGACAAGGAAGCCAACGATGCCCGCGTTGATGCTGACACCGCCATCGCCATCAAGAACAACGACCTGGCTCTGAAGCGTGCAGCCCTGAAACAACAGGCCGACACCGCTCAGGCTGACGCCGACGCAGCTTATGCCATCCAGCAGCAGGAGCAGCAAAAGACCATCAACATCAAGACCGTTGAGGCCGAGATTGAGAAGACACGCCGTCAGCAGATTCTATCGAAAGAGCAGATTGAAATCAAGCAGAACACGCTGATTGCCGAGATTGAGAAAAAGGCCGACGCTGATAAGTATAAGGTGGAGATTGACGCAGCCGCAGACCTGGAGCAGCGCAAGCGTATAGCCGAGGCCCAAAAGTACGAGGCTGAGCAGCGCGCACTGGCTCAGAACGCAGAGAGCGATGCCGCCCGCTATCGTCTTGAACAGGAGGCCATGGGTATCAAGGCAAAAGGTGAGGCTGAGGCTTACGCCATCCAGAAGAAAGGTGAGGCTGAGGCTTTGGCTATGGACAAGAAGGCAGAGGCGTATAAGAAATACAACAACGCGGCCATCGCGCAGATGATGATTGAGATTCTGCCACAGATTGCTGAGAACATTGCCAAGCCCATCTCGGCCATCAAGGACGTGAACATCTACAGTGCCGACGGACAAGGCATCTCAGCCATGAGCGGCAATGTGCCCATAGCCATCAAGCAGGCTTTTGATGTTCTGAAGTCTGCCACTGGTGTCGATATGGCCGAAATCATGAAGGCCGGCTCGCTTGAGGCAAAGACCACACGCAACATCAACCTCAACGACGAGGCTGCTGAGGCATTGGGAAAGATTGTCAAGTAAACATAGAACACTAAGAATTTCTTTATCAACTCTATAAGCTATGGATGATGCACTGTGCTCTCCTTTCTCGCATCCGCTCTATGTGATGCTGAAGCCTGTGGGAGCACAGTGCAACTTGTCTTGTCGATATTGCTATTATCTCGATAAGGCAGACCTCTATGCAGGAACCGCACGCCACATCATGAGCGACGAACTGCTCGAGCGGTTCACCCGGCAATACATCGAGGCACAGACGCAACGCGAGGTTTTGTTTACCTGGCACGGTGGCGAAACCTTGTTACGGCCACTCTCATTTTATCAAAAGGCGCTGGAGCTACAACGTAAATATGCTGGCCACCACATCATCGACAACTGTCTGCAAACAAACGGTACGCTGCTCACCGACGAGTGGTGCCGGTTTTTGAAAGACAATCAATGGCTTGTGGGCATCTCCATCGACGGCCCTCAGCAGTTCCATGATGCCTACCGCCGCGACCGGCAGGGCAAAGGCACTTTCAACCGTGTGATGCGAGGCATCGAACTGCTCAACCGCTACGGTGTGGAGTGGAACGCAATGGCGGTAGTGAACCGCATGAATGCCGACCATCCGATTGAGTTCTACCGATTTTTCAAAAGCATCGACTGCCACTATATTCAGTTCACGCCCATTGTCGAACCTGCCAGAAATCCTGCCACCGATGGTTCTGCCGACGACGTGGTTACCGCCGAGAGCGTTCGTCCCGACCAATGGGGACATTTCCTTTGTGCGCTTTTCGACGAATGGGTTCGCCAAGATGTCGGTCAGTACTACGTTCAGCTGTTCGACGCCACGCTTGCCAACTGGGTTGGCGTGGAGCCAGGTGTCTGTTCTATGGCGCGCTCGTGCGGCAATGCGCTTGTGATGGAATTCAACGGCGACGTCTACTCGTGCGACCATTTCGTGTTTCCCGAATACAAGTTAGGCAATATCAACGACCAGCCCATCGCTACTTTCAGCTACGGTGAGCAACAGAACAGTTTCCGCCAACTGAAAACAACACTTCCACGACAATGTCGTGAGTGCAACTTCGAGTTTGCCTGTCATGGTGAGTGTCCCAAGAACCGTCTTGTCAGCACAAGGGACGGAGAGAATGGTCTGAACTATCTTTGCAAAGGCTACCACATGTATTTTGACCATGTGGCACCTTATATGGATTTCATGGCGAATGAGCTGCGAGCACAGCGGCCACCATCGAATGTGATGAAGCTATTCCATAGGAGTGTAGAGTAGCCCTCTGGCTCGCTGGAGGGCTACTCTACATCTCTAGAGCAGCCCTTTAGGACATGAAAACATCATAAAAAAAGTGAAGGCTTGTAACCTTCACTTTTTTTTATAATAAATACAGAATCAGCGAATTACTTATAAAGCATCAGCGTGCACCAGCCCAGCTGGTCGAAGGCACCAGAGTTGTCGCCGTAACGATTCAGACCCTCCCCCGAACCGCCCTCGGGACGAATCTTGTCGGCCATCTGCTGAATATACTTATGACCTGCCGTGTTACCGTAGTGTGCCAAGAGAATTTCCCAACCTGGACGGACAGAGCCACGCCCACTGTCGTCGGCAGCTTGTGTGTGTGTGGCACCATGGTTCTTATCGCGGCAGTTACAGTTGATGCAATACTTGAATTCAGTAAACGGCATCTGAGTGGCAGTAACGAGCCACGATCCGTTCTTGTTGGCGTTATCGGTACCGTTACGTAAATTGAAGAGAGCCACATACTCGCCCATCTTCATGAGAGCATTATCCTTAGCAGAGAAGAAATCAAGTTCCTTCACCGACGAATTGGCCTGATAGAGCGACCATGCCATCTGAGCAAGGTTGGCACTAACCATCATCGACATCTCTGAGTGTCCTTGGTCACGGCCCGATTCCTGATTCTGGCAGATGGTCTCGCCTGTTCCGAGCGGGTCGACATGAGTGCCACGGATAAGTTTGTTGATGCATCCGTTACCGACACCCTGATAGAAATAGTTTACAACGTAATTCACCATATCGTTGTTTTCGGTCAGCACACCAATGGCAAAATAGGAGCACATGTTCACCAAATCCCAGTTCGACCAATAATGCTCCTCGCATACGTTAGAGCCTGTGTGGGTATCGAGGAAATTCTTGTTTTTTGAGGCAAAGACACTCATCATCCACTGCTTGAACTGCTCACGCTGCGAAGAAGTCCAGCCACTGTAATTGTAGACAATACCGGCTGCATTGGCAAAGGTCATACCCTGGGCACCGGCTGCCAACACCTGATTGGCATCGTTGGAGGCTATCTCCTTACAAGTGACAGCCCATGCGTTCAGAATCTCAACGACTTTTGCTGCATAGCGGTCGTCACCGGTAAGGCGCCAGAGAATACCCATCTGATAAGCAGCAGCGGCATCGCGCATGGCATAAGCGTAATTCTCCTTGTCAAAACCTGTGCCAGTGGGATCACCACGCACAATCTTTGTCTGAGGAGTAGCGGTATAGGAAAGCAATGCATAATTGGATTTCTTCAGATTGTCAAACTCCTGCTTCACGGGCTGCGGAGCAGAACCGTTGTCGAGTGACGCTTTCACGCGCTGGAAATCGGCATCGGTAAACATAGCGCAATGCCCACCCGCATAGCTGTAGTTTGCGGCTACGGGAACATATTTTTCCTCAGGCATGGTCAGGTCAACCTCACCAAACTCGTTCTCGCGGCAGGAGGTGGCGGTTGCGCATATTGCGCAACTCACCAATCCTATCGTAATGATATTCTTGAAACTAATCATATTCTTAAACTTTGAACTGTTATACTTGGAACTACTTAATCACTTCCCAGGTCAATCCTTCGCCCTTGACGTAGGCCTCAAGATCTGCCATTGTCTTAAATGTCTGTACCCAATAGAGATTGTATTGGAACTGGTGGTCAACAGTTCTCATATCGGCATGCTTAATCTGCAAGGTGGTAAAGTCAACTGTCTCATTAGTAGGCATCAGACCGCCTGTTCCGCAAGCCTGCTGCGAGAGATCGTAGATGAACACATGCGAACCGTCAGAGCACTTATAGTCGTGCAGATACTTGTTGTTACCATTGGCAATAGCCTTATAGTCTGCGCCACTGGCACTCTTACCTACTGCGTCGATGTTAATGTTACGGCTGGTGATTCCATGACCGAGCTCCTTCACCTCATCCATGCGGAAGGCGAAAATCGGGTAGTTTCCTGCGTGGAACCATGTGTGGGCATCCCAGCACTTAATGTCGGCACGCTGGTTGGTAGCATTCTGCGTGTAAGTGGTAATTGTGATGTAGCCATCGTGCCACTCGTGAGAAGAAGAGGTACCGTTACCGCTCTGCTTGGCATTGTACCAAGAGTATTGGTTCGGGTTATGGTAGGTTTCACGGATCAGACCGGCAGCCAGATTCAGTTTGATGCTTGACTCGTTGCCTGTCTCCGGGCAGCGTGCGGTGATAATGACATCGCCGAAGTTACCGCTCTGGTTGAAGGTAACCACACCACCCTCTACGGTTGCTATCGACTCGTCGCTGCTCTTCCATTCGATGAGCGACTTGGTGCACTCGGCAGGAAC
>JAEEXN010000028.1 GCA_016291595.1 Prevotella sp. | reverse complement strand
TTTGCAGCAAAAGAGGCACGGTAGTATGATTGCTCAAGTGACTCATCATAAGTCTTCGGGAATCCTTCTAGCAACCAAGCGGAATTAATGTTGAAACGGTAGGCTTCTTGAGCTTTCTTGATACCCTCCTCGTCGAGGAAAATGGCGTCGTATGCCAGTGTACAGAAAACAGGCTTGTCATTCTTAATGGTGACATAAGCATTATTACCTATGATAATCCGCACAGCACCCTCTTGACACCAGTTACCCTGATCGTCCTTTTTTATATTGGTTGGTCCGTAACCAATGCCTTTGTTGATTAAGATACCATAGAACTTCTCAAACTTCTGCATTTCTTTGTACGCCTTGTCCCATACTCCGTCGTCGTGTGGCAGTGTCTTGTTCTTCATCCCATCGAGAATTTTCTTGTCGAATTCGGCGCGGGCACTGATCTGCTCACCGAAAGCCTTTGTCTTCTCAGAATTCATGGAGCCAAGTTGTTTGATAAGATTCTCCATTTGAGCCTCGGTTGCTTTCTCGTCCAAAACCCAAGGACAATCAGGAGCATCGCCCAATGCTTTCTGCAAACCTTTCGAAAGGACTTTGCTCTTAGCGTTAGCAGCCTCTTTTTTTGCATCACTCGTTGCTTTTTCCTTAACTTCCTCGGTAGCGTTTTTCACTTTGCTCTTAACAGCGGATTTTGCCTTGTTTAATACTCCGCCAAGTTGTGCGCTGGCGGTTGTCTGCATGCCAAACATTAGGCCTACCATGATGAAGGCTTTTGTAATAATTTGTCTAGTTTCCATAATCTTATTATATTAGGGTTAATCTGTTGCTCAAATGTTTACAATGCCAATGAATGCTTTTCAACCTTTGAATATTTACAAAACAGCTCTCTGTTTATTCTCGTAGCTTTGTGTCTCCGTATCACGCTCATACGGTTTATGCAATCAGCAGACGTTAGTTTCTTCGATACTCAGACGGGCTCATACCCACATGCTCCTTAAAGAACTTTCCGAGGAAGCTCTGATTGGGGAAATTCATGTTCATGGAAATCTCTTTGATGCTTTTCGTGCTGTTTTTCAGCAGTACGCGAATCTCGAGAATGACATAGTTATCAATCCACTCGTTGGGTGTACGGCGGCTTACCTGTTTCACGGTTTCCGACAAATATTTCGGGGTGATGCACAGTTGTTCGGCATACCATCCTACGCGTCGTTCTCGTTTATAGTTCTCTTCCACCAGACGGATAAACTTGGTGAAGATGATATCGGCACGCGATTGGCGGTTGTCGTGGTTTTGCTGCGTACGGAAGATAACGTTGCTCAAGTCGTAGAACATGGCCAGGAGCAATGTTCTCACCACGTCGCGGCGGAAAAGATTCTCGGTATCCGTCATCTTCTGTTTAATCAGATTGAAGTAACTGATGAACACATCAGCCTCTTTCTGTGAGAAGTTGATGACGGGATGGTTTTGGGAAAACAAGAATAACGACGAGATGTCGCTCACGTTTTGAATAATGTCTTTGAAGAATCCGACGGAGAGGATGATGGCCAGGCCTTCGAGGTCGGGGCTTGCCATGAAATTGTCCATGACATGGCGCTCTGAGATAATCAATACATCGTTCTTGCGGACAAGCTGCTCCTGCGTATCGATGGTGTATTGCGCCTTCCCTTTTAGACATAAAGCCACCACAATCATGTTCATCCTGCGCGGTTCTTGCGGGATGGGAGCCTCGTTCAGTTTGTCCAGCAACAGAATATCATTCTCGATATATCCGCTGGCTCCTAACACCTTGGCCCGGCTGACATTGACATCTTGTATGTTCTTCTTTTCCATGATTCTCGATTAATGATGCAAATATATATAATAAAAATGAATTATGGAAGAAAAACTGAAGAAATTCTAATAGCCTCGACACTCGTCACATTCTCGCTTCGGAACCATGCCGGACCTACAATCACAGCAGAGCTGATATCCTCGGTCGTGAATCGTCGGAATGCCTGTTCGTCGGTCTCTCCGCGGCAGATATAGCGCAGTCCGTTGACGCGGATGGTGTCGCCACGGTGCATGTCGCGCAGTGTTACGCGCAGGATTCCGTGCCCTTCAACACCGCCACGGAAAACAATCCGCGTGCTGTCCAGGCTGTCACATTCAACGATATGATAGTTGGTGATAAGACTATTTCTCACAGTAGTCTCACAGGGTTGGACCAGTTCGAGCACCGACTGCCGGCATTCGGCCAGCGATGCTGGATTCCATCCGATCAGCGGTTGCTCTTTCAGAATGTGATAACGGCCGTCAATCCACTCGTCACCGTTAGCGAGAGTGTTGCACATGGCATTGCAGCAAAACCATGACTCGTCGGTACTCCAGGAGAAAGGCATGCCGCCCATATGGCCATATAGTTGCAGGGAGAGCTGTCGTTGGTCGTCGCGCATGGGCGAGAACCATACCTTCAGCACGTTCTCTCCTTGCTGGAGAAAGGCAGTGACATCGTAGCGCACCACGCCAATCGTGTCGCCCTGTCGCTCAATGAGCGGCTCCAGCAGACTGGTAGTCACATTATAGTCGTTGATGTAGAGACAGAACCGTCCGCTGCTGGCTATCTCAACGAATGCCTCTTGGGGTCGTTGGCGCAACGTGTAGGTACGCTGAAACCACACCTGACTGGTGGGGTCTGCCTGTTGGAAGCATATCCAGCGGCGGTTCCAGTCCTGTGCATGGCTCGTGAGCGCCATGAATAGCAGATATATTATGAGGAGCGGTCTCATCTGATAGTCTTCTGTTTCCCTTTCTTCAGGTTCAGTCTTTTCTGCTTTCCGTTGTAGAACACGTTCACTTTCCCGCCACACTTGCTGTGAATGGTGGCAGAGACGACTTTACCATCCTTCCATTCGAAGTCCACCTCATAGCCGCCACGGGCACAAAGGCCTTTCACGGAACCGCTATTCCAAGCCTCGGGAAGAGCAGGAAGTAGCTCGATAGAGGCGATTGGAACGTCAGTACCGGTGAGGACAGACTGCATCAGCATTTCACACACACCTGCCGTACCTCCGAAGTTACCATCAATCTGGAAGGGAGGATGGGCATCGAAGAGGTTTGGGTATGTGCCGCCACTGCGCCGGCGGTCAGGGCCTCTGTAAGCATCAGGGCTGACATAGGTGAGCAGTTTCTGATAAATATGGTATGCCTGCTGGCTGTCGTGCAAACGAGCCCATAGGTTGATGCGCCAGCCTGTTGACCAGCCTGTGGTTTTGTCGCCCTTGATTTCCAGTGAGCGGCGGCAGGCCTGTGCCAGTTCGGGCGTGCCGTTCAGGGTGAGATGGCTGCCGGGATAGAGACCGATGAGGTGCGACTGATGGCGGTGTTGGAAGTCGAAGTCATCCCAGTCGTAATACCATTCGTTCAAGTCGCCCATATGACCAATGGTGTAGGGATGAAGACGCTGCAGCTTTTCCTGTATCTTGTCAGACCCCTGCGAAGTGCCAAAGAGTGTTTTCTCTGCCAGCGAGGTGTTAATGAACAGCTCGCGGATGATGGCCAGGTCGGCAGTACCGCCATAGCAGGTCATACCATGGTAGCCTTTATCGGTGACATATTCATTCTCGGGAGAAGTGCTGGGTGCGGTAATCAGCTCACCAGACTGCTTGGGATTGTCGATGAGCCAGTCCATACAGAAGTCGGTAGCACCCCGCATCAGTGGCAGGGCCGTGGTTTTCAGGTATGTCTTGTCCTGGGTAAACTGATAACGCTCCCATAAAGTGTTCACCAGCCAGGCTCCGCCAAGATTCCAATTGGCCCATTCGGGTTTCTCGTTTTTCTCGCCCACGGGGTTAGTCATAGCCCAGATGTCACTGTTGTGGCTGCTGCACCAACCGCGTGTGATGCCATAGTAGTTCCTGGCCGTATGGCGCCCATTATCCGCCAAAGCATTGACAAAACCGTCGAGCGGCATGGCCATCTCGGCAAGATTGGCCGTAAAGGCAGGCCAGTAGTTCTCTTCCAGGTTGATGTTTACGGTGTAATTGCCGCGCCATGGCGACCACAGATGGGGCGTCCACAGTCCTTGCAGGTTGGCAGGAACGCCCGGCGTGCGCGAGCTGCTGATCAGCAGGTAACGGCCATACTGGAAATAAAGTGTCTCCAAATAGCGGTTGTTGCCAATTGGCTTGTTGCCTTTGAGGTCGGTGTAATTCTTGAGCATCTGCTCGGTATTGACATCGTTGTTGAAGGCAGCCCCGTCGAGGTTGAGTTCCACACGGGTGAAAAACTGACGATAGTCGGCGACATGACGGTCGCGCAACTGTTCGTAACTGTAGTTTACCAGATGCCATGCATCGTCGGCGGCAAGGTTGATGTAGTCGGCTCCCTGGCGCACGGGATGCTTGTCGTAACCATTGAAACTGGTCTCGTTGACAATATAGACGATGGCCTCGCTGACGCCCGTCAGCTGTAAGGTGGAGTCGACGGCCTGCACGCTACCGTCGCGGTTCACCACTTTCATGATGGTACAATAATGAATGCTGTTGTCGGCGTCGCCAGTAGCATGGCCGGTCATCGTGAGCTGATTCTGACTGGCTTTCACCTTGTGTGGCACAAGAGAGGTAAGTGCCAGTCCTACGTTCAGGGACTCCTTGCGGTCTGCCGTAAGGCGGATGGCTATCATCTTGTCGGGATTCGACGCCCAATACTCGCGCTCATACCGAACACCGTCGCGCATGAAGGTGGTCTTGCAGATGGCACTGTCGAGGCTCAGCTGCCGATGATAGTTGCTGGCTTGTCCGCGGTTGTAGTCGTTGATGAGCAGAGTAGCCAACGGCTGATAGTATTGAGAGTTGTGCCCTTGTACATGCAGTTGCAGCGAGTCGGCCAGTCGGTAGTCCTCATTGAACAGCGCCTTGCGTATTTCCGGAATCCACTTGCTGGCCCCGGCATCCTCGTCGCGGTCAACGGGCTGTCCGGTCCACAAGGTGATATCGTTCAGCTGAAGCTTGTCCTGTTCGGTTCCGCCATAGATGAGCGCACCCAGTTTCCCGTTACCAATGGGCAGCGACTCCTCGAAATACTGGGCAGGACGGTTGTACCATAGCGTCATCTGCTGCTGTTTTTGCGCATATGCCGTAAATGTGCAAGCTAATAAGGTTAATACGAATAATGCTCGTTTCATGGTCATCGTGTTTCAATACAGTGCAAAAATAGCTCTTTTTTGTGATATTTCAAACCTTATTCAAATATATTTCGTATATTTGCAGTCAAGAAGAGTAATAATAACGATTTTAAATATTTTACAATTATGGGAGTATTATCAGGAATTCTTATTGTGATTATTGCCCTGGTGGTGATAGTCGCTATGTACATTTTTAAGACTCAGCGCGAGTTGGTGAATCTGGATGAGCTTTGCAAGAACGCACTTTCGCAGATTGCCGTACAGTTGAATTCACGTTGGGACGCAGTGTTGAATCTGGCTAAGATGGCCGCTCAGTACTCAAAGCATGAGTCGGAGACGCTGATAAAAGTGATACGCGAGCGTCGTATATCCGATATCTCTACACCCGCGCAGGTGAACCAGCAGCAGGGTGAGTTGCAGCAGGTGCTCGGCCGGCTGATTGCCGTTGGTGAGGCCTATCCCGACCTGAAGGCTGCCGACTTGTTCCGCGAGACCATGGACGGCATCAAACAGTACGAGGAGAACGTGCGTATGAGCCGTATGGTATACAATGATACGGCAACCAAGATGAACCGCATGGTTCGCCAGTGGCCGTCTTCGTTCGTAGCTTCGCTGCTTAACTTCCGCGAGAAAGAATACCTGAAGGTGGATGAAGAGCAGAAAGCCAAGTACCCGAACCTTGACGAGGCTTTTGGCAAATCGGATGAGACAAGTAATTAATTGGGACAAAGCGTATAAAGGTAAAAAAGTAAAATGACCATGGACAATTGGAGCAGATGCAAGGTATCAAGGCAGGTAATGATTCTTTTACCTTTTTACCTATTTGTCTTCTTGCCTTTATGTGCCCGACCGCATCTGGGAAATCTTGACATCCGGGTGGAGTTGTCGCCTAATGGAGACGCCCGCATCACCGAGACGCGTCAGATGAGCATCGACAGCGAGGGCACCGAGTGCTATATTGTTATCGGAAACCTGTCGGGCAGCGAGGTTCGCGACCTAACGGTAACCGACGAGACAGGCACCGTGTATGAGAATATCGGCGAGTGGGTTATCGACCGCAGCCGTAGTCAGAAGCAAAACCGTTGCGGTATTGTCTACAAACGTAATGGATATGAGCTTTGCTGGGGACTGGGCCAGAGCGGAAGCCGCACATACACCACGTCGTACACCGTCACACGGTTGGTAAAAGGCTATGAGGATGCCGACGGTTTCAACTACATGTTCGTGGCTGAGGGCATTAATCCGTATCCCGACCATGTGAAACTCACGATTGTTCCTGCCGATACGACGCAGTTCACCACGGACAATACACGCATCTGGGGATTCCGCTATCGTGGCGAAGTGAACCTCATCGACGGTAATATCGTGGCTGAGACGACCGAGAGTTTCAGCCGTGAGAGTGCTATGATTGTGATGGCGGCTTTCAATAAAGGAATTTTCCAGCCTGAGGATACGCTGGAGGGAAAGTTCGAGGATTTGCAGAATCGTGCTTTCGAAGGCAGCGACTATGTCGAGGAGAAAAGCTTTTTTGATAAGCTGATGGCCATTCTGTTCCTATGTTTCTGGTTGTTCATAGCCCTCATTCCGGTCATTTATACCGCTTATAAGTTATGGAAGATCTGGCGTGCCAACCGTGAGATTAACCGCAATCTGCTCTGGTATCGTGACATTCCCTATAATGGTGACCTGCTGCATGCGAACGGAATCATCAATGCCTATAAGTATGTACATGCCAACTATAGCAACCTGCTCAGTGCCGAAATACTGAAACTCATCTATCTGGGCTCGCTGAAAGTACAGCAAGTGGCCGACAAGAAGGGTAAGCCAAGTCCTACCATCGTCATCGGTGAGGAACCGAAAGAGGAAGGTGAGGAGCGCGATGTTCGCCTGCGACGTCAAATCTACAAGATATTCAGCAATGCCGCAGGCAAGGATGGCATCTTGCAGCCCAAGGAACTGGAGCGGTATATGGAGCGCAAGGCTGCTTCGCTGCAGGGTTTCTCGACCCTGTTGCACCGTGACGTGAAGTTCGAGGATGCCGAACGCGAGCGCAAGATAGGTCCTAACGACCGCGTCAGTCAGGTGTTTGGACTGCGCAAGTATCTGAAGGATTTCACGCTGGCCAATGAGCGCCACGTACAGGAAGTGGGACTATGGAAGGATTATCTCATCTATGCCACGTTGTTCGGCAATGCCGACCAGGTGCTGAAAGACATGAAGGAAATCAATCCAGAGTATTTGCAGATGGACCAGATCGCCCAGGTGATGGATCAGACCGTTGTCATTCCGGCCTTCACTACTGCCGCAAACAATGGTGTCATTCATGTGC
Source organism: Prevotella sp. (assembly GCA_016291595.1). Classification (GTDB taxonomy): domain Bacteria; phylum Bacteroidota; class Bacteroidia; order Bacteroidales; family Bacteroidaceae; genus Prevotella. Next base: position 24,766 of record JAEEXN010000028.1, on the reverse strand, counting down.
AGCATTATGTATCTCCTAGTTCCATACGCTCTTCCGGTGGTGGAGGCAGAGTATCATGGGGCGGCGGTGGCGGCTTCTCAGGCGGTGGAGTAGGTGGCGGCGTTCGCTAATAATGCAACCTGCTGCTGTCGGTTGAGACTCCTTTGAGGCTTCGTTCTCATTGATACTGCTGACACATATAAATATTCCGAGGCAAAAAACCGTTTTGAAAGTTTGGTTTTTGCCTCGGTTTTTTGTATCTTTGCATGTAGATAATCATGTCATCGGTTATGGCTTCATGATAACCATTTGCAGATGTATTATCTGAAATCCCTGAAGTGAAACGAGTCTATCACTGGAGTGAAAGGATCCTATCACTGGAGTGAGAGAGTCCTATCACTGGAGTGAGAGAAAGCTATCACTGGAGTGATAGTCTCTAAGTGATGCCTGTTTGTACCTTCGGAAGGCGCTTCCTGTACCTTAAGAAATGCCTGATTGCACCTTCAAAAGTGCTTGTTAGCCTTTATGAAGATGCCTGAGAGTTCCATCAAGATGCCTTACAAGATTCTCTAAAGGCTTCTGACAGTTCCTAACAAGACTCAGTTGAGTCATCAGTCATGTCCTATGGTTTTTCAATCTGTGGGCAGAATGTTTTGCAGTTTGCGGGAAATGCCGTATATTTGTGAGTGAATAGAAGAAAGAAAGCTATGGGCAAAGGCTTACGTTGGAAATGGGTTGTAGCAGTCTGGTTGCTCTGTTCAGTGGCTGTCAGTGCACAAACAGCTGATGACAGGGCGCTGATGCTGATGCGTGAGGGCGACGGACTGGCGCTGAACAGGCTGCTTACTGTGCGAGTAGACTCGCTCAGTGAGGGTGTACGGGCTATGGGTGAGGCTTTCGTTCGTGGCTGCCTGGGTGATGCCAAGCAAGGAGCAAAACTCATGAAACGTGCCCTGAGACGGTATCAAGGCTCATGGGATGAGGCTATGGTGGCGCAGCTGACCTTTGGAATGGCATTGCAGCAACACCGTTCTGGTCGTGACCGAAAGGCAGCGAAGACTCTTTCGCGCTATGTGGAGGAGCATGGTTCGTTTGCCATGCGGCCTATTTTTGAACGTTATGGGCAACTCTTCCGTACGTGCAGGCCCTATCGGAAGGTCCGGATGAATACCCGTGAGTCTGTTGTTCCTTTCAGGATAGACTCTGTCGGGCCGCAGAATGCCCGTTCGGTGGCCGTTCGTATTCCCGCCACAGTGAATGGGATTGCTGTGGACATGATGCTCGATACGGGTGCTACGCTGAACATTCTCAGCCAGGGTATGGCCGAACGGTTGGGGGTGGACATGCTTGATGCAGAGGTTTTTCTCGATGGAATGGGCGAGAACCGGGGGCGTATGGCGGTGGCTAAACTGCTGCGAATGGGCAATTTGGAGATGAGAAATGTGCTGTTCTGTGTGATGGACAATAACCATGAAGTGGGGAGTCATGCCGAAACGGCACATCTGAATGCTATCCTCGGTCTTCCATTATTGGAGCTATTGGGCTGTGTGCAGATGGATTTCCGATCGAAGACACTACGTTCTGCCACAGACATACCGCTCGATGAGGCCAATATGAGTTGTGGTTTTGCCGAGAACGGACTGCAGGTGGAGGTGAGACATCACGAAAACCGGCTCTCGCTGATTCCCGATATGGGTGCCACGCATAGTGCTGTCGGCATCCGTTCCTTTGCCATTCAGCCCGACTATATCACCCGTAACTATCCCAGTCGTGAAGTCGTCTTTGTCGGGTGGGGTGGAAGTGTCAGTGGAAAGGAGTATCTTTATCCGCAGTTCGATGTGGCGGTGGGCAGTACGGTGGTCTCGCTCCCGCAATTATCCATCCTTGAAGGCACCGATTATGACAGCCGGCTGGGCATGGATTTCTTCACTCGTTGTGAGCGGGTAACCTTCCGTTTGCGCTATCCGGCAGGACTGAGCGTCATTCCTTGTCGTTAAACACCATCCAGCATTAAGTACTGTCAGGCATAAAATAAGTACTGTCAGACATAAATTAAGGAGGACATATCCGCGGATATGTCCTCCTCTTATAGAATATGTTTATGCGTTTTGCTAAATGCGTTTATGCGTCGATGTTAGCATAAGTGGCGTTCTGCTCGATGAATTCGCGGCGCGGCTCTACGTCATCGCCCATCAGCATCGAGAAGATCTCGTCGGCCTCGGCGGCATTCTCAATGGTAACCTGTTTCAGCAGACGGTTGGACGGGTCCATGGTTGTCTCCCAAAGCTGCTCGGGATTCATCTCACCCAAACCTTTGTAGCGCTGTGTGTGCAGGGCGCTGCTATTCTCGTCGCCCGCAACATACTTGTCGATGAATGCCTGACGCTGCTGCTCCGTGTAGCAATACTCGCTCACTTTCTTGTAAGTGCACTTGTAGAGAGGAGGAGTGGCAATGTAAAGATGACCTTCTTGAATCACGCGCGGCATGAAACGGTAGAAAAGTGTCATAATCAGCGTGTCGATGTGAGAACCATCGACGTCGGCATCGGTCATGATGATAATCTTGTCGTAGCGCAGTTTGTCGATATTTGCCTCTTTGTCGCCTTCTCCGTCAACACCGAAGCGGACACCGATAGACTGGATGATGTTCATCACAGACTCTGCCTCGAACACACGGTGCCACTGAACTTTCTCGACGTTCAGAATCTTTCCGCGTAACGGCAGGATGGCCTGGAAGTGGCGGTCGCGGCCCTGCTTGGCTGAACCACCGGCAGAGTCACCCTCAACAAGGAAGATCTCACACTCTTTCGGGTCTTTGTTCGAGCAGTCGGCAAGCTTTCCGGGCAGTCCACCACCGCTCATCGGGTTCTTGCGTTGTACGCTCTCACGAGCCTTACGGGCAGCAATACGGGCAGTAGCGGCCAGCACCACCTTGTCGCAAATAAGCTTTGCTTCCTTCGGATGCTCCTCCAAATAGTTGGCCAGAGCCTCGCCTACAGCCTGCTGCACGGCACCTGCTACCTCAGAGTTACCCAGTTTGGTCTTGGTCTGTCCCTCGAACTGCGGCTCTGCCACTTTGATAGAGATAACGGCGGTCAGTCCCTCGCGGAAATCCTCGCCCGCAATCTCGATCTTTGCCTTCTCAATCTGCTTCGAGATAGCGGGATCCTGATCGGCATAGTTCTTCAATGTGCGTGTCAGCGCCATGCGGAAACCGGTCAAGTGGGTACCACCCTCGATGGTATTGATATTATTCACGTAAGAATGAATGTTCTCCGAATAGTCGGTATTGTACATCACGGCTACCTCGATGGGGATTCCCTGCTTCTCGGTCTTCAGGTAAATCACATCGTCGAAGAGATGCGTGCGGTGACGGTCTACGTAACGAACGAACTCCTTCAATCCCTCCTTGGCATGGAAAACCTCCTGACGGGTTCTTCCTTCTTCATCGGGACGCAGGTCGGTGAGCGTGATGGTGATACCGGCATTGAGGAATGCCAGCTCGCGCATGCGCCTTGCGATGATGTCCCACTGATAAGTTGTAGTGGTGAACACCGTCGGGTCGGGCCAGAATTGCTGGCGAGTGCCTTGTAGTGCGGTCTCACCCACAATCTTAACGGGGTAGAGGGGCTTGCCCTGAGCATACTCCTGCTGATAAATCTTGCCGTCACGATAGACTTGTGAGAGCATGTGCGAAGAGAGTGCATTGACGCAACTCACACCCACACCGTGCAGTCCGCCACTGACTTTGTAAGAGCCTTTGTCGAACTTTCCGCCGGCATGAAGGACGGTCATGACCACTTCAAGGGCTGATTTATGAAGTTTCTTATGTTCGTCGACGGGGATACCGCGACCGTTGTCCTGCACTGTGATAGAGTTGTCCTCATTGATGGTCACCTCAATATGTGTGCAGAAACCGGCCATGGCCTCGTCGATAGAGTTGTCTACTGTTTCGTTAACCAAATGGTGCAGTCCCTTCTCGCTAATGTCACCAATGTACATTGCCGGGCGTTTGCGAACTGCCTCAAGTCCTTCAAGAACCTGAATATTACTTGCTGAGTAATTGCTTTGGTTGTTTTGATTTTCTGCCATTTTCTATTAACATATTATTAGTGTGCAAAGATACTAAATAAATGCGAGAAAACTGCGGATAATATGCTAAAAATACCAAAAAAGGCTATAACCTTAAGGTTATAGCCTCGTGTATGGTTGCAAGCGAATTACAATTAACTCAGCTTGTTGATGTGCTTAGCCAGACTTGACTTCAGGTTTGCAGCCTTGTTCTTGTGAATGATGTTCGTCTTTGCCAGTTTGTCGAGCATTTTCTGAACAGCGGGATAAAGCTTAACAGCCTCTTCCTTGTTGGTCATAGCGCGCAGCTTGCGAACGGCGTTGCGCATGGTTTTTGCATAATACTTGTTATGCAACTGCTTTTTCTTGTCCTGACGGATTCTCTTCAGGGATGATTTGTGGTTTGCCATTTTGTTACTTAATGTTTTAAAATTGTTGTTAATAATGAAGCCTGTGGGTCTTGCGCTTGAGAACTGCCCGGGCGAACTCTTTAAAAAAGTTCTCCGTCACCCTTTCCCAGTTTGTGACTGGTAGCGCATCGCTGCGCAGATGGCGGATTCATGTTTTGGTAGTCCCTAGGAGAGTCGAACTCCTCTTTAGAGAATGAAAATCTCTCGTCCTAGCCGATAGACGAAGGGACCAAGGTGCTTTTTTGCGGGTGCAAAGTTACTGTAATTATTTCATCCAGCCAAATTTTTCCACGATATTTTTCGCTAAATGCTGAAAAATTAGTACTTTTGCGGTGTATGTTGATGAAGTCAAAAGCGATAGTACTGCATTCTTTCAAGCTCGGTGAGTCGAAAATGATTGTTGATATGCTCACCGAAGAGGAGGGTCGTCTGTCGTTTGTGGTCAATATGCCTCGCTCGTCGAAGTCGAAGATGAAGAAACAGTTTTTCCAACCGCTTACCTTGTTGGAGATCGAATGCGACGTGCGCCCCAATGTCCAGTTACACAAGTTGCGCGATGTGCGCATTAGCGAACCTTTTGCGGGCATTCCTTTCGATGCGCATAAGCTGAGTATCGTACTTTTTCTTGCGGAGTTTTTATATTATAGTACACGCGGAGAACAGCGGAACGAGGCACTCTTTTCCTACATAGAGAACAGCATTCTCTGGCTCGATGGCTGCCAGTCGTCGTTTGCCAGTTTCCATCTGGTGTTCATGATGCGTATGAGCCGTTTCATTGGTTTTTATCCGAATATCGACGATTACCATGAGGGAAATGTGTTCGATATGCGTGCTGCCGCCTTTTCTGCCACAGTGCCGTTGCATACTGATTATTTGTCGCCCGACGATGCGGCCCGCATTCAGACGCTGATGCGCATGAATTACGAGACGATGCATCTTTTCCGAATGAATCACGACGAGCGAAACCGTATTGTCGATGTGCTGCTAACGTACTACCGTCTGCACGTGCCCAATTTCCCTGAGCTGCGGTCGCTGGACGTTGTGCGCGACTTGTGGCGCTAACAGCTTCTTGTACTGCGTGTGCTACAATCCCTTTTCAATAGGAGAACACGTTAGTAATTCTCCAATGTCTTTTTTACCTTTGCCCCGCGTTTCTTCCTGCGCTTCTCGGCAAAGTTGAAGAACTCCAGAATGTCGATGCCCGAGGGTGCCGCAGGTTTGAGCAATGGATCGTCTTCTATGTAAGGATGACTGAATTGTTTCAGCTTCGTTTCTTTGTCCTTGCGCTTTCCATAGATAACCACTTCGTGCAAAGCGTTCATGGTGGGCAGCAAGAAAAGCGTGTCCTCGCGGGTCTCTTCGGGCGTAACGATGCGCGTTAGGTATTTGGGATGTTTCAGTGTGATTTGCTCGAAACTATCAGTCTGCAGGATAAAACTACCCTCCAGATTAGTGCGAATATGCTCTCCTGACTTTAAATAGATGAGCACGCGTGGAATTGGGGCATGCGATTCGATGTCTGCCACGACGATTGTCCGCTCTTGTGCATGGATTCCGCCGATGCACAAAAGCATTGCAAAGCACAGAGTAATGGCTTTTAAAAAGGGTATGTTAAGAATAGTCTGTCGGTTCATCTGGACAATTCATGGCCTTATTCTTTTGCAAATATGCGAATAAATGTCGAGATACGAAAAACTGTTTTGTTTCTTTCATGAAGATTATCATAGTGCAACCATTGTTGTGAAACGTCAACAATTGTTGCTTTTCCTTGAATTCTTATGCTTCAGTTCCCACTTCCATTAAAAGGGTTGAATTGTTGCATAAAAAAGACCTTCAGCCGTGATTCTCGAAAGTTTGGAGAATTCAACACGGCCGAAGGCAATTATTTAATCACTGTTTGCAGATGGTTCCTGCTCTATGCGAAACTGATAACACCCTGAACAGGTTCGTCATTCTTGTTTCCGTTGTCATCGTTGGTGACATTTCCGGAAGCCTGGCTGCGGATATTGTCGAGAACCTGACGCGTACGCTTGTATGTCGGTGTTGACTCTACAGCCGAGATAACGTCGTCGTTATCAAGGTCTTCAGGACGGAAGATGAAGATATGCGGACGCCGTTTATACTGCGTGTTGTTACCATCCTTGCCGTAATAGCGGTTACGACGGTCCTGACGCTCAGCTCGTTTCTCTTCTTCCTCTGCCAGTCGGTTGGCTTCTTCCTCTGTGCGCTTGTTGAAGTGATTGCTCATACCGTCAACATCCTCGATGCCGAAGCCTGTTGCCAGAATCGTCACCTTCACCTGGTTGCCCAGTTCGGGGTCAGTGGCCAGTCCCCACTTAATCTCGAAGTCGTTGCCGAACTTCGCCATGAAGTCGTTCACATCGTTCATTTCCTCCATCATCAGGCCACCGCTGCTCTGCTTGTCGTTACAGAACGAGATGCTGAGCAGGATTTTCTTCGAGTTGAAGATATCGTTGTCGTTGAGCAGAGGCGAGTTGAGCGCATCCTCGATAGCTTTCTTTACGCGAGACTCTCCCTCACCGTAACCCGTAGACATGATAGCCACACCACCGTCTTTGAGCACGGTCTTGACGTCGTTGAAATCAAGGTTAATCAGTCCGTGGACAGTGATAATCTCTGCAATCGACTTGGCGGCAACGCTCAATGTGTCGTCGGCCTTACCGAAAGCGTCGAGCACTGTAAGCTCAGGATATATCTCGCGCAGGCGCTCGTTATTGATAACGAGTAGTGCGTCTACATGTTTTGACATTTCCTCAACGCCGTCGAGAGCTTGGTCAATCTTCTTGTCACCCTCGAAACGGAACGGTATGGTAACGATACCAACGGTCAGAATGCCGAGATTCTTTGACTCACGGGCAATCACCGGGGCTGCTCCTGTGCCAGTTCCGCCACCCATTCCGGCAGTGATGAAAGCCATGCGGGTACCGTCGTTCAGCATGTTGCGCACGTCCTCGATGCTTTCCTCAGCTGCCTGACGGGCTTTCTCGGGTTTGTTGCCGGCTCCTAAGCCCTCCTTGCCCAGCTGCAGATGAACAGGCACAGGACTGTCGTTAAGAGCCTGATTATCTGTGTTGCAGAGCACGAAGGTCACATCGTGAATGCCTTCGCGGTACATGTGGTTCACGGCATTGCCACCGCCACCACCTACACCTATGACCTTGATGATGCTTTTCTCTTTCTCGGGCTCACCGAAGTCTAATATGTCGAAATTGCTTAATTCGTTCATGATGGTTGTATTGTTATTGGGGTTATTGTTCTTTTTTTGCTGGTATCCCAGAATCTCTAGATTTTCTAGAAATTCTAGATACTCTAGATAATCTAGATTCTCTAGAGCTTATTCATCCTCAGTGAGAATGTTGTTGAGGAAATTCTTGAACTTGCTGCCGAATTTCTTCAGGCTGCTATTCTCCTTTTTCTTCTTATCTTCCTCGGCCTTGCGAGCTGCCTCTTCCGCCTGTTCCTTAGCTATGCGGGCAGCCTCTTCTTCCTCCTGACGGCGTTTCTCCTCCTCGGCTTTCTGCTTTTCAGCCTCGGTGATGACCACACCGCTCTTGATTTCGTTAGCGGTACGGGCTTTCTGGTGGATATCGGCAGTGGTGGTAGCGGCCTCTTTCCGTGCGAACAAGTCGCCATGAGGATCTATCTCATCGCCGGCACAGTTCATGTCGCCCTTGGCCAACAGTCCTAATACGGTATTCATCATGCCGTTGTGGTTGTTGATTTCGGGAGCATTGCCAGTGATGGTGTTATGCACAAATTTGGCCACGCGTATCTTGTCGATGTGGGTGTGGTTGCGGAAAGCCTTTTCGATGTTGCGCATGTTAGAGCCACCTCCAGTAAGAATGATGCCACCCAGCAGTTTGTCAGCATATTCAGAAGGAATCTGATACCACACGTTTTCGATGATTTCTGCCATTCGTCCCTCAACAATCTCGATGAACTTACGGCTCTCGATGGTGCGGTCGGAGTCGATGGGCAGTTGCAGGTTGTTATCAATGTCGCTATTATCAGTGAAGGCACAACCATATTTCAGTTTCATCTTTTCTGCATCGCTTTCCTCCATTTGCAGTGAGGCAATGTCCTTGGTGATATTGGCACCGCCTAGAGGGATGACCGCCAGATGGCGCAGGATATTCTTATAGTAGACTGATACGGTGGTGGTGTCGGCTCCTAAGTCAACCAAAGCACAACCAGAACGGCGCTCTGCCTCAGTGAGAACGCTGTCGGCCAGAGCCAACGGAGCCAGATACATCTCGGCAATGGCGATATGGGCAATATCGAAACACTTGTTTAGATTGCGGTAGAACAGTTTCCGCCAAAGAATGTTAAGGAAGTTACCTTCCAGGCGTGTGCACTGAATGCCTACCGGGTCGAGCTGGTATTGCGAGTCAACCTTGTATTCCTGAGTGGCAGCATCCAGAATCTCCTGGTCTTGATAAGTCATATTGCGGTTGGCGTCCATCAGTTCGTTCACCATCTCCTGTTTCACGATAGTGTCGGCGGGAAGGTCTTTGATAATGACGTTTTTCACACTGAGAATGGACTGTCCGCCCACACCTACATACACATGAGAGATTTCGGTCTTAAGAGTACTAGTTAGTTTCTTTACAATATTCGACAGACATTGTGCCGTCTTATCGATATTGTACACAACGCCCTTGCGGATGAAAGAAGATGACTCTTCCTGAACAACAGCCAATACCTGAATGCTGCCATCCATATTCTTCTTTCCGGCGATACCGGTCATCTTGGATGAACCTAGTTCAATAGCTACGATAAATTCCTTTGCTGCCATGGGGTTTGTATTTTTTTTTATCAATTATCAGTTTTATGATTCTTTTTCTTGCATATAATCTGGTTGTCGAACTCCAGACTGATATAGGAGTACTTGTTCCAACCGGCTTCTGAAAGACCGTATTTATAGAATTTCTCCAGCCGCTGCATTTTCTTGCCGATGTAGTCGTCTATGAGGTTCTGACGTTCCTCCTTGTCCTTCGATTCTGGCAGATAGCCTATAAAAACGATGTTGTCACCAATGCGCGGAACCAACTCAATGCCGCGGTCGGGCAATACATGAATCTGCTCAACGAGGTTGCGCCAGAGGTCGTTTGCCATAAGCGACTTACTCAGACATCCCAGATAGGTCTGTGCATACCATTTGTTAATGCTTCCAGTTGCGATAATCAGGTCAGAAGTATACTTCGAGTTAGGCATAATACCGCCCTTGTCGTCGAGATAGTAATCATCGCCGTTATTGCTTTTGATACGAACAATGGGAAGTCGCTGGGTGATATTGATGCACACATGACCGTCCTGTGTGGTGTAGCATTGGGCTGTATTGACAAACGGACTGGCCTTGAGAATGTCCTCAATTTGGCGTGGGTCGACAAAAGCCATTCGTTTTTCGAGCGGATATATCTTGTTTCGCTCCAGGATCTTCTTAATTTCTGCGGCACTAAGAAAACCATTTGTCGACTCGTCAGCAATGTTGATGGCCACCTTAGTGCATACCTTTGAGGTCTCGTCGGGATTGTTGAACGACGTGACGGCCAGCACAAAGTACACAGCCAGGGCTATGTCGAGTACGATGATAACGGCTTTCTTCCAGTTAAATGCCATATATGCTTTGTTCTTTCTGTTCTTTTTGCGGTTGAGAGAAAACTATTTTTCCGAAATAATCCGGGCTATCTCTGCCGCATAGTTGTCTAAGTCGCCAGCACCCAAGATCACCAACACATCGAAGTCGCGGCTCTTTACTAAGTCGATAACCTCAGCTTTCTTGATCATACTCTTCTCAACACCTTCTTTCAGGTTGTCGTAGATGAGTTGGGAGGTAACTCCCGGTATGGGTTCCTCACGTGCCGGATAGATATCGCAGAGTATCACTTCGTCCAACTGACTCAACGCACTGGCAAACTCACGGTAGAAGTCGCGTGTACGAGTGTAGAGGTGGGGTTGGAAAATGGCTGTTATCTTGCGATTCCTGTACAGTTCGCGAATACTTTTGGCGCTTTGGTAAATCTCTTGCGGATGGTGTGCGTAGTCGCTAAGGAATACATGACGGTCGTTTTTAACCTTAAAGTCGAAACGACGGTCAACACCACCATAGGTTTTCATGCCGTATCGCAGTTCTTCTGCCGTGCAACCGTTCAGCTGGGCCATAGCCATGGCGGCAATGCCGTTCTCGATGTTGATGGGAATGGGTTGCCCCAACTGTATTCCTCTTACGTTCTCAATAGGTGAAATGAAATCGAAGGTTATCTCTCCGTTGTCGATGACAATGTTCTCGGCATGGAAATCACCTTCGTCAAGGCCGTATTCATAGGTTTTGATGCCTTCCTGAACATTAGGTCTCATTTCCAGTCCGCGGTGAATGATAAGTGCTCCTCCAGGTTGAATGAGCGTGGTGTAGTGACGGAAGCTCTCCAGATATGCTTCTTTTGTACCGTAAATGTCCAAATGATCCGGATCTGTTGATGTGATGACAGTCATCCATGGGCGCAGCCAATGGAAAGAGCGGTCGAACTCATCGGCCTCAATAACTACATAATCGCTGTCGCGGCTTAGGATATAGTTGGTGCCATAGTTCTTCGAGATGCCTCCCAGGAAGGCGTTACAGTCCAGATGGCTTTGGTGCATGATATGGGCACACATCGTCGACGTGGTGGTTTTTCCGTGGGTTCCAGCAAAACAGAGACCTTTATGAGTTCGGGTAAGTGTTCCTAATACCTGAGAACGTTTCTGAATCTCGAATCCTTTTTCTTTAAACCATACCAGTTCTTTGTGCTCAGCAGGGATGGCGGGAGTGTAAACCACCAATGTTGTCAACGGATTCGTACAGGCACGTGGAATATCGTCCACGCTTTCCTCATAGTGAATGAGCATGCCTTCTTTCTCCAGTTGGTGTGTCAAGTCGGATGGGGTCTTGTCGTATCCTGCCACAACAAGCCCTTTGCTCATGAAGTAGCGGGCGATAGCACTCATGCCTATGCCGCCTGCTCCAATGAAATATACCGCTTTTATTTTTTTAAGTTCCATTTATTTCTTCATCATCTTAATGACTTCCTCGGCTATGATGCTTGCCGAATTGGGAAGCGCAAGTTTTAGAATGTTTTCGCTCAGGGTGTTCAGACGTTTCGTGTCCTGAACTGTTTTGACTGCCATCGGTAGCAGCTCGGCAGGAGCATCAGCATCTTTCACGTAGATAGCTGCGTCTTTGTTGACCAGTGCCAAGGCGTTCTTTGTCTGATGGTCCTCGGCAACGTTGGGCGAAGGTACCAATATAACAGGCTTACCTATGAGACAGAACTCTGAGATACTGCTGGCTCCGGCCCGGCTGATGACTAAATCGGCAGCCTTATAGGCAGCCCCCATGTCGCTAATAAAGTCAAGTACTTTCAGCATGGGCAACTGTTTGTCTTTCAGTTGTTCCTGTATGGCTTCGTGATAATACTTACCAGTCTGCCAGATAAACTGTACGCCCGACGATTCTACGAGGTCGAGGTGTTGAAGTACGCTCTCGTTGATGGTACGTGCTCCGAGACTTCCACCCACCAAGAGTATGGTTTTCTTCTGCGGGTCCAGTCCGAATGCTTTGATGGCATCCTCATGTGAGATATTTGTCTCCAGCAACGATTGACGAACCGGATTGCCGGTCATAAGAATCTTCTCTGCAGGAAAGAAACGCTCCATACCTTCGTAGGCCACACATATCTTCTGCGCTTTCTTAGCCAGCAGTTTGTTGGTAACGCCAGCATAAGAATTCTGCTCCTGTATGAGACATGGGATGCCCATCGCAGCAGCCTTGTTGAGCGTAGGACCGCTGGCATAACCGCCAACACCTACTGCCGCCATCGGACGGAAATCTTTGATAATCTTCTTGGCTAAACGCTGGCTTTTCCAAATCTTCAGTAATACAGAGAAGTTTCTCAACAGGTTCTTGCGGTCAAAACCACAGATGGGAAGACCCTTAATCTCGTATCCTGCAGCAGGAACACGCTGCATCTCCATGCGTCCCAATGCCCCGACAAATAGTATTTTGGCTGCTGGGTGTTTAGCCTTGATGGCATTCGCTATGGAGATAGCAGGAAAGATGTGGCCTCCTGTGCCACCGCCACTGATGATTACTCTTATTTCGTCGTCCATATTCTCGTGATACTATAGTGTGCAAAATTAATGAAAATATTTCTTTTCTCAATAATTTCTTTGATAAAAATTGTTATGCTTGTTGATAAGCTACTTTCACCTGTTTGTTTTTGTCGTTTTCGCCCAGTTCCTCATCTTTTTTCTTAGCTGAATAACTGACGCTTAGGATGGCGCCAATATAGATGCAGTTGATAATGGTCGATGTACCACCCTTGCTGATGAGTGGCAATGGTTGTCCGGTAACTGGTACCAATCCCACGGCTACCAACATATTGAACAGTGCCTGAGTGACTAACAATAAGGCCAGTCCCATGATGAGCAATGCGGGGAATGTATTCACACAACGGTTGGCTATGCTGGCAGTCCTGAAGAGAAGAATGATGTATAGCAGACATACAACAAACGCTCCAATGATACCCATCTCCTCGATAATAATGGCGTATATGAAATCGGAGAACGCCTGCGACAGGAAGTCACGCTCTACTGAGTTTCCAGGTCCTTTGCCGACAATGTTCGATGATGCAATGGCAATGTTGGCATGAGCCACTTGCGCGTCCTTGTCCAAATCGACCTCATAAGGAGAGATCTCCTTGTTGTCAAGGTGTTTGATGATACGTGATTTCCATGTTCCCGCACGGTGGAAAATCTTTTCCAGTTTGCTGGGCTTTTGTATCTCTGCTTCTACCGTCTGTTCGGTGATGGCTAACTTTGTGTCATTGTTAGAAGTGTCTTCCTTTCCCACAAGCATAATCATTGATATGGCAAAGATTAGCAATAACATACCAATACCCATCAGTCTGCCTATTTGTGCCATAGGCACTCTTCCGATAAACATCATCATCACTATGACCAGACATAACAGTGCAGCCGTAGACAGGTTCTCGACCATGATGAGTGGGATGATGAATGCACAGACAATCATTATATACTTAAATGCGCGCCGGTCGGCACCTCGCTCGGTCTGCATGGCGCTCAGTATCTGGGCAACTGCCAGCACCATAGCGCCTTTGGCTATCTCTGAAGGTTGGAATTGAATACCAACAAGGCTAATCCATCTCTGTGCTCCATTCGTGGACTGGCCAGCCACCAATACCCACAAAAGTGTGATGAAGGCGGCAAGTAACAGGAATGGGGTGACAATCTTGAAGTATTTACACTTAATGTTCAAGACAACAATCATGCAGACAAAGCCCACTACCAGCAGGCCGAAATGTTTGAGGACAGGACTCCAATAGTTTCCACTCTTGTATGTCAGTACACTCGAGGCACTGTATACCTCGATAATACTGATGATACAGAGCAGGAAAAATACTGCCCAGATGATTCCGTCGCCTTTGAATTTCTTGCTGAAGAATTTGTCTAACATATTGTTTTCTTATAATGCTCTTACTAATGTCTTGAATTGTTCTCCACGGTCTTCCATGTTCTTGAACAGGTCGAAGCTGGCGCAGCAGGGACTTAACAAAACGGTCTCGCCGGGCTTAGCCATCTCGTAACACGCTTCTACACACTCCTTCATCGAGTGGGTGTCGCGGACAGGAATACCAAGTGGGTCGAAGAAATTGTGCAACTTGGTATTGTCAGCACCTAAATAGACCAGACCAGCACATTTTTCTTTCACCAGATCCTTGATGGCATTGTAGTCATTGCCTTTGTCCTTGCCGCCAATAATAAGAATCACTTTGGTGTTCATGCTTTCCAGTGCATACCAGCAGGCGTCGACATTGGTAGCTTTCGAATCGTTTACATATTGTACACCTCTCACGCTACATACCTTTTCCAGTCGATGCTCCACGCCGGGGAAGTTGCCCAATGACTTGCGGATAACCTCTTTCTTGATACCGCTGATATTTGATGCGATACCTGCGGCCAAAGAGTTGTAGATGTTATGCTTTCCAGTCAGACTTAACGACTCTTGTTCCATATTGAAAGGTGTGGGCCATTCAATCTTGTATTGGCCCTCCTCAATATATCCGATAGAGCCTTTTTCTTTCAGTTCGGAGAACGGGCAGAGAACGGATTGTATATCATACTTTGCCAGTTCGCGCTTGATAATCGGGTCGTCGTTCCAGAAGATAAAAGCGTCGTCGGCTGTCTGGTTCTGGATAATGCGCATTTTCGAGTCAACATAGTTCTGCATGCAATTGTCGTAGCGGTCCAGATGGTCAGGCGTGATGTTGAGCAGAATGGCAATGTTGGCACGGAATTTATACATGTTGTCAAGCTGGAAAGAGCTCAACTCAATGATATAATACTTATGCGGGTCCTCAGCTACTTGCAGGGCTAGAGAGTTTCCAATGTTCCCTGCTAATCCTGCATCGTAGCCTGCCTCTTTAAATATATGATATATTAATGATGTGGTAGTAGTCTTTCCATTCGAGCCTGTGATGCAAATCATTCTGGAGTCCGTGTATCGTCCTGCAAACTCTATCTCACTGATGATGGGGATGTGCCTGCTCATCAGCTTTTGGATGATGGGAGCAGTGTCAGGAATGCCCGGGCTCTTGATAATCTCGTCGGCATTGAGAATCTTCTCTTCTGTATGATGGCCTTCTTCCCATTCTATTTGGCGGTCGTCAAGTAGTTTCTTGTATCTTTCTTTGATGGCCGACATGTCTGACACAAACACGTCGAAGCCTTCTTTCTTGGCAAGAACGGCTGCTCCGGCGCCGCTCTCACCTGCTCCAAGTACAACTATTCGTTTCATCATTTATTATCGCATCTTAAGGGTTATTATTGTTAAAGCAGCCAAGATGATTGTCGTAATCCAGAATCGGACGGTAATCTTCGACTCGTGGAATTGACGTTCAGGCCAGTTTTTGAATATATATTTGCTGGTCTCATCGAGTTGAGAGTCCAGTTTGCGGAAATTATCGTGAATAGGTGTCGCACGGAAGACGCGTACCCGCTTCCCTTTGTGCTTGTAGTATTTGAACATCTGGGTCTGAATAATTACGCTCAGGCTCTCAACAAGGAAAATGCCGCATAGTATTGGCACAAGAAGCTCCTTGTGGATAATGACGGCGCAAACACCAATGATGCCGCCAATGGTCAGTGACCCCGTGTCGCCCATAAAGATCTGGGCAGGGAAAGCATTGTACCAGAGAAAACCAATCATGGCTCCAACGAAGGCGCACAAGAAAACAACTAGTTCCTCAGAATGCGGAATGTACATGATGTCGAAGTAGCTGGCATACCCGATATGTGAAGATACATAGGCAAATATTCCTAACGCCACTCCAATAATGGCCGCATTACCGGCACACATTCCGTCCATACCGTCGTTCAGGTTGGCTCCGTTTGATACGGCCGTCACGACAAGGATGGTCATAATCACAAACAGGATCCAGCCGGCAGCTGTCTTGTGCTTACCGCAAAACGACATGACACTCGAATAGTCAAGGTTGTGGTTCTTGATAAACGGGATTGTTGTTTTCAGCGATTTGTGGGCTACCGCCTCATGCTTCACCACCACCTCTGTGTTTTCTTGCTGCTGGACACTCACGTTCTCGCGCATCACGGCATCAGGACTCAGGTAGAGCGTGATTCCGACAATGAAGCCAATGCTCACTTGCCCGACTATCTTATATTTGCCTTTCAGACCTTCTTTGTTTTTGCGGAAGATCTTGATATAGTCATCGAGGAATCCGAGGAATCCAAGCCAAACGGTGGTAATAATCATCAGAATGATATAGATATTACGCATTCGGCAAAGCAAGAGCACAGGAACGAGTATCGACACGATGATAATGATGCCGCCCATTGTGGGAACACCCTTCTTCTGAGTACCGAACGGATCGATGCTGGCATCGCGTTGTGTCTCGGATATTTTCCTGCGTTTCATGAACTTAATGAACCGCTCGCCAAACCATGCAGAGATGATGAGCGATAATATCAGTGTCAACAAGGCTCGGAACGAGATGTACGACCACATGTGTGAGCCTGGTATGTCAAACTGCTCGAGAAATCGGAAAAGGTAGTATAGCATATTTGGAAGTGTTAGATGTGATATATAGAGGTATTATCGTTGGTTTTTAAACACTTGTTATATAGGTCTATGGATTATTGGGCAAAGATTTCACGCACCACCTCGCGGTCGTCGAAATGATGCTTCACTC
The DNA here is from genome assembly GCA_016291595.1 of Prevotella sp. Taxonomy (GTDB): domain Bacteria; phylum Bacteroidota; class Bacteroidia; order Bacteroidales; family Bacteroidaceae; genus Prevotella. The sequence goes on along the minus strand of JAEEXN010000028.1, from coordinate 8,022 downwards.
CTTTAATCTCCTGATAGTCCTCATGTCCTTTACCCGCAATGAGAATCACGTCGCCTTTCTGAGCCAGCATGCAAGCCGTCCGGATGGCTTCCTTGCGGTCGGTAATGCTCAGGACCTTCTTCATTTGTTGTGCGTTGAGGCCTGCCAGCATGTCGTTAATGATGTCCTGAGGCTCCTCAAATCGTGGATTGTCACTCGTAATAATGACTTTGTCGCTTTGTTTGACAGCCTCTTGAGCCATGATGGGGCGTTTTCCCTTATCGCGATTGCCACCGGCTCCGCATACCGTAATCACTTTCCCCTTGCCGTTAAGAACCTCGTGAATGGCATTCAGCACATTCTCCAAGGCATCGGGGGTGTGGGCATAATCGACAATTGCCGTATAACCTTCTGGCGAATGGATGGGCTCAAGCCGTCCGCTGACACTTTTGAGAGTACTCATAACGAGCAGGACATCCTCAGGCTCCTTGCCCAACATAACCGCAGCACCATAAACAGCCAACAGGTTGCTTACATTAAACTTACCGATGAATTGTACTCCGACCTCGCGTCCGTCTACTTCCAAGTACATTCCCTCGAAGTGGCATTCCAGGATGCGTGCCTTAAAATCAGCCATCGAGCGGGTGGAGTAGGTCTTAACGGTAGCCTTGGTGTTCTGAACCATGAACATTCCGTTTTTGTCGTCGGCATTAGTAATGGCGAAAGCGGTCTTCGGAAGAGCGTCGAAGAACGCCTTCTTTGCGTCGCGGTAGTTCTCGAAAGTCTTGTGGTAGTCAAGATGATCGCGTGTCAAGTTGGTGAAAAGACCGCCTGTGAATTTTAAGCCACCAATACGTTTCTGGGCTATGGCGTGGCTGCTGCACTCCATGAAAGCGTATTCACAACCGGCATCTACCATCTTTCCAAGCAGTGCATTCAGCTCAATCGGATCTGGTGTGGTATGGCTGGTGGGAATTGCCTCATCCTCTATATAATTACAAACCGTAGAGAGAAGACCGCATTTGTGTCCCATCTTGCGGAACATATTATATAATAAGGTGGCGATAGTGGTCTTGCCATTTGTGCCGGTTACACCTACCAGCTTCAATTTCGATGTAGGATCACCATAAAACAGAGTGGCTACGGGACCTACTGCATCTTCTGTTGAGGGAACTTGTACGTAGGTGACGCCCTCTTTCTTCTCCGCAGGCATGTCCTCGCAAAGCACGGCCACAGCACCTAAATCCTCAGCTTTCTTGATGAATGAGTGTCCGTCTACTTGGGTGCCTTTGATAGCCACGAACAAATGGCCCGGCTGGATGCGTCGGGAATCGATGTTTACCCCCGTTATATCTACTGTCACTTCGCCCTCAATAGCGATAGGCTCAGTATTTTTGAGCAATTTGGATAGTTCCATATCTTGTGTTTTTTTGTTATTTCAATGTCAGTGTACAGCTTTCGCCTTTCTTAATAAAGTGGCCGGCAGGCAGACTTTGGCCAGTAACTTTGCCTCGTCCCTCTATTCTTACTCTTACTCCTCTGCTTTCCAACAGAAAAACTGCATCACGAGCTCCCATGCCCAAAACGTTAGGAATGTAGGAGTTTCCATACTGCTTCACCCGTGAGAGTTGCAACGAGTTGTTGTTCATGACGGCCTTTCCCCAGATAGGATTTCCTTCAGCAAAGCTCCCGTTCCATCCGTCATCGGTCTTGATGCCCAGGTGTGTCAGCACATAATCGGCGGCAAGGAGGTTGCCTTGCTTGACATCCGGCAACATGACAGAAGTTGAGTCTTTTGCGTCGGTAACACTCATCTTGACGTTTTGAGCCATAATTCCTTCTGAAATATTGTGGAATACCAGACCGCTCATTCCGCCTCCTGAAGCTGGCAAACCTGATTTCTGGATACAGACAATGCAGCTATAGCGTGGATTGTCGGATGGAAAGAAGCCCGCAAACGACAGAAGGAACGAGGAAGTCTTACCTCCTTTATTCCATATCTGTGCTGTTCCGGTCTTTCCTGATACTTGGAAGGATGTTGAACCGGCACGCTTTCCTAAGCCTTGGCTGACCACATGGCGCAAAATTGTCTGCATGGTCTTTATCGTTTGAGGCTTTGCTATTTGCTCCCTCATGACAACGGGCGGATACTCAGCTATGACCTGTCCGTCCTTCACCACTTTCTTCACAAATCGCGGACGCATCATCCGGCCGTTGTTGGCAATGGCATTATAGAATGTCAGTGTCGAGATGGGCGGCACCTGAGTCTCATAACCGATACTCATCCATGCCAATGCTGTATTGCTCCAATTGGCCCAGTGCTTGCCAGTCTTATCTTTCTTGGGTATACGTATTTTTGCAGGAGAGGCTCCTTGAAGGGGGATATGCAGGTCATCGGCCAGTCCGAAACTGTGAATCTTCTTTACAAACCGGTCTGGCTGATTGAAATAATACTCATCCACAATCCTGCTCACTCCGATGTTGGAACTGACTTCCAAACTTCTGGGTAGCGTGATGGTACCGTATCCGCCACGATGCCAGTTGTGGTCTTTCATGTTCCGGCCATGCATCACATAGATACCACTGCCGGTATCGACCCTTTTCGTGGTGTCACACATGGCGTCGTCGAGCACAGCCAGCATGGAGGCTGTCTTGAATACCGATCCCGGCTCCAGCAAATCGCTTACAGCGTGGTTTTTAACTTCGCGGTAAACGCCATCGATACACTTCTCCATGTTCACAATGGCCTTGATATCACCTGTGGCAACTTCCATGACAATGGCAACACCCACGTTTCCGTTGATGAGTTTCAGCTCATCGATGACAGAGCGTTCTGCAAGGTCTTGCATGGCGACATCGATGGTCGTCACAATGTCAGCGCCGTCGATAGGAGGGGTGTCCATTATATTAAGGTAGCGATTCATCACCTTTCGGCGGTGAATCAAACCAGTTGTGCCGCGAAGGATAGAGTCATACGACAATTCCAGTCCGAATCTGGCAGTGTCCTTTGCTCCAAACATGTCTCCTACGGTTCGTCCGGCCAGTGAGCCAAAGGGGCGTTTGCGTGCATTGAATTCCTCAACGTGGAAACCGCCTTTGTAGGATATCATGTTGAAGATAGGCAGTCTTTTCACTTCCGAGTAAGTGCTATAGTCCACACGGCGCGGCCATATGGCCATGTTGCGGCTCATCTTTTTATGTCCGGCCTCCAAGTCTTGTTTGAACTCGGCAGCTGTTTTCTGTGGGAATATCTGGTGCAGGCCGTCGCAGATACTGTCGAGTTTCGCATACCAGAGAGAGTCGTTTTTAGCATCGTGTAAGGCCTGGAAGTCCATATACATCTTGAATTCGGGCAGAGAACTGGCCATGAGGCGGCCGTCGCAGCTCAAGATGTTGCCTCGAGTGGGTTTCACGTCCACACTATCTTTTTTCAGTCTTGAGGCCACTTTCATCCAGTAGTCGCGCTTCACCGTTGAGATGTAAAGCGCTTTACCCACGATGAGCACACCTATGAGAAGCATCACATAGGCTATCATCTTGTAGCGGGGTACGATCTTTTTTCTGTCAAACTGGCTGCTCATTTCTCAGGTACATTGATGATATATGGTGGTTGGTCGGCAATATGGAGGATGCTGTCCTTGTTGTTTCTCAGCATTTCCAATACGTGGCTCTCACGGCATTTCTCTGTCAGCATGCTGCTGCTCGACAATGCTTTATATTTTGCGTCCAACAGTTCCTTGTTCAGTTTGTCAATCTCCAGCAGATCTCTTTGGCAGCTATAGCGGTTGGAGATGTAGACAATCGTAAATGCGACGATAATCAGGATGACTCCTATTTGCCTTTTTAGCATATTGGCAGTGAGGAAATCGCCACCAAGAATCTTACGGAGAGTGATATTTGAGGTTAGCGTTTCCTCGTCCTCCCGCGCTTGTTCCTGGATGACCTCTTTAAGCGAGGGCTCCTCTTTGATTGGAGCCTCTTTCTTTGCCTTGGGGGCTTCTGCTTCAGGAACCTCAGGCTTGTTCTCTTGTATGTCTTTTATTTCGTCACTCATTTTTTCTCTGCAATTCTAAGTTTAGCGCTACGACTGCGTGGATTTCGCTCTTGTTCGTCCTGGTCAGGCACGATCACCTTATTGTTTACTAAAGTGAAAGGCGATTCGGCACGTCCGAAGAAGTCTTGTTTCATCTTTCCCTCGGTATTGCCGGCTTTCATCATGTTTTTCACAATGCGGTCCTCAAGGGAGTGGTAGGTGATGACCGACAGCCTTCCGCCTGCTCCCAGCAGTTCTGTAGCCGAGTTAAGCATCTCTATGAGGGCCTCCATCTCGTGGTTTACCTCGATACGCAAAGCCTGGAACAGTTTGGCGGTATCTTTCTTTTCCCGCTCGCGTCCCATCAACCGCGCAGTTGCATCTATGAGGTCCTGAGTGGTCTCAATGGGCTTGACAGAACGTGCCTTTGCCAGTGCGGCAGCAATCTTGCGAGCGTTTTTCAGTTCGCCGTATAGATAGAAAATGCCGGCCAGTTGCTCTTCCGTGTAATTATTGACGACCTCTGCAGCCGTCAGCTGTGCTCTTTTGTTCATACGCATGTCCAACGGAGCGTTGAAACGGAACGAGAATCCGCGCGTCTCGTCGTCGAAATGATGGCTTGATACGCCTAAATCGGCCAAAAGACCGTCGATATGGTCTACCTCATAATAGCGCATCCAGTTCTTCAGATACCTGAAATTGGAACGGACAAATGTGAAACGCTCGTCATTGACGATGTTTTTCTCAGCATCAGCATCCTGGTCGAAACTGTAAAGATGTCCCTTGCTGCCCAGACGGGAAAGAATCTCACGGCTATGCCCTCCGCCTCCGAACGTTACGTCCACATAAGTACCGTTAGGCTTGATGTTCAAACCATCGATACTCTCTTTCAAGAGTACAGGTACATGATATGTTTCGGCCGTAATGATCATCGTATCAGAAAGGCATCGTCATGATTTTCTCCAGCTCATTGCTGAATTCCTCATCGCTCAGGAAGGTCTGCTCCAAATTGCCCTCAGCCCAAATTTCAATGGTATTGTCATTACCGATGAAACGAATAGCTTGATCTATTCCTGCAGCCTGTAACAACCGCTTTGATATCAGCAACCGGCCGTTACCATCGAGCGTTACTTCCTCTGCTTGTGAGGTGAACTGACGGAAAAGGGCTTCCTGTGCCTTGTTCCACATGCTTAGTTGTTTTCGAAGCATGTCGGTGCGCTCGTTCCAAACTGATTCGGGATAAATCACAAGGCATTTCTCATGTACATGCTGGCGAAGCATCAGCCGTTCTTCGCCAGATGCCTGAAGCACCTTGCGGAAAACTGCCGGTAGGAAGGCTCTCCCTTTGGCGTCTGTTTTTGCTTCTATATTTCCTAAAAATCGCATACGTACATATTTAATGATGGAATTCGGCTTCAAAATTAATTAAAATTCCCCACAATCCACCACATTTCTCCACAATTTTTTCAAAAAAGTGCATTTTTATTGATTTGACACATGGAATTCTACTTGGCAACAGAATTTTGCGAATGTTCTGCTACTGCTGTTTTCCATCAAGTCTTTCTGTTCTACAGCAGTTTGAGTCCCTTGTCGTACAAATGTTAAAAGTGTCTGATTGCCATAAAAATACTCACAATTAGAAATATTTTTCGGAAAATAGGAACGATTTTGGAAAAATAACGTTATTTTTGCAAATTGTTAGTATCATTGAATAACATGAAGCAAATTACAGAGAAAACTGTCGATGTTGATGACATTCTTCGTAGCAAGATAGGCTCTAAGGCAAAATATGTGCCGACAGGATGGCTCAAGCGCATTGTCCATCAGGACGAGGTGAACCGCTATTTGTGGGAAAGCCGCGACAAAAAAGGTGTGGATTGGCTGGAGGAATGTGTGCGTTATCTTGATATGACCTTGAATGTTGAGGGGAAAGAGAACCTGCCCGACAAAAACGATGGTCGTCTTTATACGTTTGTCAGTAACCATCCTCTTGGAGGAGTCGACGGTGTTGCCCTCGGTGCTGTTATCGGTCGTCACTACGATGGTCGTTTCCGCTATCTCGTGAATGATATCCTGATGAATCTCCCGGGGCTTGCTCCCGTCTGCATTCCTATTAACAAGACCGGCAAGCAGAGCCGCGATTTCCCAGCAATGGTGGAGGCAGGTTTTAAAAGTGACAATCACATGCTGATGTTCCCTGCCGGAATCTGCTCAAGGAAAATCAATGGAATCATTCACGATATACCCTGGAAGAAGACGTTTATCACCAAAAGCGTGCAATATCAGCGCGATGTGGTGCCCATTCACTTTGGCGGACAAAACAGTAATTTCTTCTATCGTCTGGCTAATTTCAGTGATCGCCACCTGCCATTCAATCTGGCAATGATGTTTTTGGTCGATGAAATGTACAAAAATGTGCACAAAACATTCCGGGTAGCTATCGGAAAGCCTATCCCATGGCAGACTTTTGATAAGTCGAAAACACCGATGGAATGGGCAAAATTTGTTGAAGATCAAGTTTACGAACTCTAGAAATTATAGCAAACCACACAAACATGGAACAAGAGATTATCCCTCCCGTAGACAAACAGTTGCTGAAAGCAGAACTGACCCGCGAGCGTCAGCTTCGTATGACGAACAAGAGTCATAATGAGATTTATGTCATTACGGCGCATCAGGCTCCCAATGTGATGCGCGAGATTGGCCGTTTGCGCGAGATAGCCTTCCGTGAGGCCGGTGGCGGTACAGGCAAGGAGATTGATATCGATGAGTTCGACATCAGTGAAAATTGCTACAAGCAACTTATTGTGTGGAATCCTGAGGCAGAGGAGATTATCGGTGGTTACCGCTATCTTTGCGGGACTGATTGGAAACTGGATGAGAACGGTCAGCCTATTCTCGCCACCAGTCATATGTTCCATTTCTCGAAGAAGTTCCTTGACGAGTATATGTCACGTACTATCGAACTGGGACGTTCGTTCGTCTCGTTGCCTTATCAGAGTTCGCGCATGGGGGCAAAAAGCCTGTTCGCACTCGACAATCTGTGGGACGGACTTGGAGCTCTGACTGTCATCAAGCCGAATGTGAAGTATTTCTTCGGGAAAATGACCATGTATCCTTCGTATGTCCGTAAGGGACGTGATATGATTCTCTACTTCCTTAAGAAGCATTTTGACGATAAGGAGAACTTGATAATCCCGATGAAACCGCTGAAAATAGAAACTGACGAAAAGGAATTGGAGGCACTCTTCTGCGAGGATAATTTCAAGAAAGATTACCGTATTTTGAATTCCGAGGTTCGTAAATTGGGATATAATATTCCCCCGTTGGTGAATGCTTACATGAGTCTGTCACCAACAATGAAACTTTTCGGAACAGCCATTAATTATGGTTTCGGCGATGTTGAGGAGACTGGTATTCTGATTGCCGTCGATGAAATCTTGGAAGAGAAGCGAATCCGACATATCGACAGCTATCTACGCGAACATCCGGAGGCCCTGCATATTACATCGGGTGCTAACAATGTGATATATCAAGAGAAACCCTGATAAACATTTTTTTGAAAAGAAACAACTCTGTTTGACTAACTCTCAAGCAGAGTTTTTTTATTCGTAACAATTGTTGTTTTGCAATTAATGACAAATTGGGTTGTAATCAGTCGATTAATTAAGGTCTAATCAGGCATTAATTAGAACATAAGTAGGCATTAATTAGAACATAAGTAGGCATTAATTCGAGCATAATCAGGCTTTAATTGCAATTTCCATGGAAATCAAAAACCTGCCCTCCGATTTATTTACACCGATAGAAAGCATGTTTACGCCGATAGAAGGCATGTTTACGTCCGTAGAGGCATGTTTACGCCTCGTAGAAGGCATTTTTACGTTCATAGAAGGTATGGTTACACTCCAGCCAGCTTAGGGGAAAGAAAATGTGACGTTGTGACATGTGACTTTGTGACATTAAGGTGTTTCCATAGTGCAGATGATGGTCGAGAGGGTAAAATAGTC
>JAEEXN010000027.1 GCA_016291595.1 Prevotella sp. | reverse complement strand
ATTTATAAAGAGAAACCCCGCTCCGACCGAAGTCTTTACGGGGTCATAATGAAAGGAGGAGTGGTACCTCCAGGAATCGAACCGGGGACACACGGATTTTCAGTCCGATGCTCTACCAACTGAGCTAAGGCACCATTTCTTTTTAGCGAGTGCAAAGTTAAGAATTTTAATTGATAATCCTTGAATGACTATTAACAAAATGCCTCTCGTTAACCTTTTTTAATATTTTCTCTTCCTTCGTTACTTCCCCCATTTTACCGTAGAGGATTCCAGCCTTGTGCCTTCAATTCAAACTCCTGATCGCTGCGGGTTACCAGCATATAACCCAGCTCTGGCTTGGTAATATGGCCAATAAGCTTCACGTCCTCAATGCTTTGGATTTTCTCGTAATCTCCAATGGGAACAGTAAACAGCAGCTCATAATCCTCGCCACCATTTAAGGCACATGTGGTTACATTCATATTCATTTCCTCAGCCATTACTGCTGTCTGGTAGTCTATCGGGATGTTTTTCTCGAATACGCGGCAACCACACTTGCTCTGCTTGCAAATGTGTATCAGCTCACTCGACAAACCGTCGCTGATGTCCATCATAGCGGTGGGCTTGATACCAGCTTCACGAAGCTTCTGAATAATATCGCCGCGGGCCTCAGGCTTCAGTTGGCGTTGTAGCAAATACTCTTTTCCTGCAAAGTCGGGCTGGAAATCTGGAATAGGATGTTGTTCTGCTCCCTCACCATCTTTCGTGTTAGAGGAGTATTTCTTCCGATGCTCATTGACCATCTGATAATAGACCGACTTCTCACGCTCCAGCAGTTGAAGCCCCATATACGATGCTCCCAAATCGCCTGAAACGCAAATCAGATCGGTCTCCTTTGCTCCATTACGATATACAATGTTCTCTTTTGGTGCTTCTCCAATGCAGGTGATGCTGATGGCCAAACCTGTATAAGAAGAGGTTGTGTCGCCGCCGACAATATCTATTCCCCACTTGTCACAGGCCATTCGTAAGCCTTGATAGAATGCCACAACGTCATCTACTGTAAATCTTTTGCTCAAAGCCAAACTGACAGTCATTTGCCGCGGTGTGCCATTCATGGCAAAAATATCACTAATGTTGACCATGGCCGACTTATAGCCCAAATGCTGCATGTCAATATAGGTAAGGTCGAAATGCACACCTTCCATCAGCATGTCGGTCGTAATGAGCACTTCCTTGTCAGGATAATGAAGTACGGCGCAGTCATCGCCCACGCCGTATTTCGTACTTTCGTTTTTCTTTTTCAAGTCCTTCGTGAGCAGGTCTATTAATCCAAACTCACCCAGTTTTGCTATTTCCATTCTGTAGATTATCTGTAGATTACAGTTTTGACGTTACTAGAATCGGTTCGTGATGTTAAGACTCAAGCCGGCCTCTTTTCACTTATTCAGCCGAACAACTAACTCGCGCACGATTTCTGCCATGAGCGGCTGGGCTTTGTTAGCTGCTATTTGAACTTCCTCGTGGCTAACTGCTACTGGCACCTCAAAACCTCCCAAGTCGGTAATAACACTCAGACCGAATGTCTCAATACCGCAATGATGGGCAACAATGACCTCTGGCACAGTACTCATACCGACGGCATCGCCACCAAGTTTACGGTACATCCTATATTCAGAAGGTGTCTCAAAGGTTGGACCTTGTACACCAACATAAACACCATGAACCACATGTATGCCTTTCTCCTCAGCAATTTGGTCGGCCATAGCAACCAGTTTCTGGCTATATGTCTCGTGCATATCGGGGAAACGAGGTCCTGTGGGGAAGTTCTTTCCGCGCAGAGGATGCTCGGGGAACATGTTAATGTGGTCGGTGATAATCATCAGGTCTCCGATTTTGAAAGAGGAGTTCATTCCGCCTGATGCGTTGCTGACAATAAGTGTCTTAATACCCAGCTCGTACATCACGCGCACGGGGAATGTTACTTCTTTCATCGACCAGCCTTCATAGTAGTGGAATCGTCCCTGCATAGCAAGAATATCCACGCCACCGAGTTTTCCGAAGATGAGTTTTCCAGCATGACCTTCTACGGTAGATACAGGAAAATTGGGAATCTCGTTGTACGGAAACTCGTAAGTATCAGTTATTTCTGAAGCTAATTGTCCGAGGCCCGTTCCCAGAACGATGGCTGTCTTTGGACTTGTGTTCATCCTTTGTTTTAACCAGGATGCTGTTTCTTGAATTTTTTCGTACATAGCCTGTGATTTTATGGTTAAACTCTTCTTCTTGCTCTAGCATAAAACTCACCTTGATGGGCAGTTTGTAGATGCTCTTCCTGACCTCACCGCTCAATCCTTCCATATCATGCAAGCGGGCTGCGTCTTTCTCCGTTGTGATGATCATTTTCGGAGATGGCATTGCGGCAAACATCTCGTTGATGCGGACGATATCTTTTTTCTTGAATTGGTGATGGTCAGAGTAGGTGAGTGTGTTGACTTTCGCTCCCATAGCCGTCAGGTCTTCTTGCATCTGCTTGGGCGAGGCAATGCCTGTCAGCAAAAGCACATTCATGTCTTTAACTTCCTCCAGTTTGATTTCCTCACCGCCGAATAGCGGAACAAGCGGACAATAGTCAATCGTTGAGAAATACAACTCCTGATAGGGGAACAGGTTCATGGCCTTGGTAATGACGCGATAATCAATCGGCTTTAGGTCTGCCGGGCACTTCGTTATAATAACAATGTCAGCCCTGGCTTTTCCGTCTTTTGGCTCACGCAATCTCCCTGCAGGCATTAACTTGTCGTAAATGATCAGTCGGTGATAGTCTACAAGCAGGATGTTGATACCCGGTTTAACATACCGATGCTGGAACGCGTCGTCAAGCAGAATCACATCAGCGCTTTTCTCGTCGGCAGATTCGGTCAGTAAATCGATGCCGTGACAACGGTTGCGGTCCACGGCAATAGTCACATCGGGGAATTTCTGCTTCATCTGATAAGGCTCGTCACCAATCATGCGCATGGGAGTGTCCTTGTCTGCAAGTATGAAGCCTTTACTCTTGCGCTTATAACCCCGGCTGAGCACAGCCACTTGATGCTGGTCCTTTAACAGGCGGATGAGGTACTCCACATGCGGCGTTTTTCCTGCGCCGCCTACGGTGATGTTTCCCACAGAGATGACAGGAGTCTTGAAACTGCGACTTTTCAGGATACCAAGCTCAAATAGCTGGTTCCTCATTTTCACGCCAAGTCCGTAAAGCCAGCTTAGCGGAAGCAACCATTCGTTGATTTTGATAAAGTCGCCTTCCATATCCGATAGTCGTATGTATCTTGTTTGTCTTGAGTCCTAAAATGTTGATTTACTTGATGTTCAGCGAGAACGGCACTCTGGCCTGAATGGCGTTGTGCTTGTCGATATTCTTCAACAGCATGAAAGGCTCGTAAAGCTCGCCTAACAGCATACGCATGTGCTCATCCAGATAGCTGCCTTTGCTCTTTGTCTCATTCATCAGCTGAGTAATCCAGTCGGCTTTGCCAGGATAATAAGCAGGATAATACTCTTTCAGCTTTGCTAATTCTGCTGCTTTGGCAATGGCCTCGTCGAGGTCTCCCAGTTGGTCGACAAGCTTGATTTTCAGAGCGTCCTGACCCAGCCAAACATGTCCTTGGGCAATCTTCTCAACATCTTCCACCGACATCTTGCGGCCTTCGGCAACGCGCGAGCGGAACAGGTCGTATCCGCGATCGATATAAGCATTCAGATACGACATTTCCTCTTCGTTAAACGGACGTGCCAGCGAACCGAATCCGGCATTCTTATTGGTCTTCACCTCGTCGAATTTCACACCCAGTTTCTGTGTCAGCAGATTACTCACGTCGGGGAACATGCCGAAGATGCCGATGCTGCCCGTCAGAGTGGTGGGCTCCGCAAAGATGTAGTCGGCAATGCAACTGATATAGTAACCGCCAGATGCAGCCATACCTCCCATGCTGATGACAACAGGCTTCTTGGCCTTCAGCAGTTTTACGCTGCGCCAAATCTGCTCAGAGGCGTAGGCGCTTCCACCGCCCGAGTTAACGCGGATGACAACAGCCTTCACGTCCTCGTCGTTCATCAGTCCTTCCAGGTCCTTGCACACCACGCCGGATTGTATCAAGTGGCCACCTGTATTGAACAAGCCGCCGCTCTCGTTGTCTACGATGTCACCGTAAGCATAGTAAACGGCAATCTGCTCGCCATCGCTGTTCTTTTTCTTTACGTTGGCCATATCTGCCAGGCTCAGCTGGTTGATGTTCTTATCATCGTCAATCTTCAGCATCTTCTTAACTTCACCCTTCACTTCGTCAGCATAAATCAGTTTGTCAACAAACTTATAGGCTACATAGTTCTTTGGATCGGTGAATGTGATGACGTTGTCGGCATACTGGTTAAGTGCCTCCACGCTGATTTTGCGGCTTTCCGAGACAGCTTTCAGGATGTTGTTCCAGATGCCCTGCACGTAGGCAGTCACCTGCTCACGATTGGGGTCGCTCATCTTGTCGGCAGTAAACATCTCAGGAGCACTCTTATAGGCTCCGACCTTGGCCAGCTGCATCTTGACACCGAATTTAGCCATCAGGTCTTTCAGGAAGTATGGTTGAGAAGCCATTCCCTGCCAGCTGACTTGCCCCTGAGGATTGAGGAAAATCTTATCAGCTACCGAGGCGAGATAATAGGTGGCTTGTGTGTAATTATCGCCATACGAAACAATCCATTTTCCGCTCTTCTTGAAATCGAGAAGGGCATTGCGGATTTCCTGCAAGCCGGCGTATGTGTCGGGCGCGAACATGCCTGACTCGATATAGATTCCTTTAATCTTCTCATTGTCTTTTGCTTTCTCAATGGCTTTGAGCACATCTTCCAGGCCAATAGCCCCTGCGGTCTGGCCCATCACTTGGTCTCTGATAGAAGACTCTGAGCGCTCGCTCATGGCTCCCGAGAGATTCAAAACAAAAACTGAGTTGTCTTTCACATTCTTTGTGGCCTCGCTCGAGGCAATCATACCAACAATGCTCATGGCACCAAAGATGCCGATAACAACAAAAAACAAAATGAGGCCAACAACCGTGGCAGCTACATACTTAAAAAAATCTTTCATAATCTGTTTTTTTTCTGTTTATTCCTCAGTTATCAACAGGTAAGGCTACGAAAACCCTGCAAAGAGCAAAAGAAACGAATTCTTTTCCATGCCATAGCAGGATGTAGTCGCTACTTCTTTGCAAAGTTACGAAAAAAAAGTGTAATAGACGAGAAAAAACGTAAAAACTTTTCCTTTACTGGTTCTTTTGCCCGTTTATCTTGTTGAATGACAGCCTCTTTTGAGCATGCATTTCGTCGGAATTCTCCGGAGTTGTATGTGGAATCTTTGTGGGGTGATGCCAAAAAACGATAGTTTTGCCCGGAATTTTTAATGGGCGTGTTGATGATAGCTGGAGGGCTGCTCTGGTGTTCTAAAGGGCTGCTCTGGAGTTCTGGAAGGCTGCTCTACAACGCTTAAATAAAGCGTTTTGCATACTTTATTTTCAATTATCAAAAATTAAACAATAAAAATCAAAATTCCATGAGGCAGACACCTAAAAACCTATACCTTTGCAGCGCAAACTATATATAGTGACTTCATGAATAAATACTTGTTACCATTGTTGTTAGCCCTGATAATAGTTCCCGCTAGCGCAAAAAAGAAGAAACAGGCTCCCGCTTTGTTTCCTGATGGTACGCCCATTCCTGCCTGGTTTAGCGACACCACGAAAGTTGATGTCAGCACATTGGGCAAGCAGTATGTGATTACTGATTTCGGCGTTAAGAACGACAGTACAATCGTTCAGACAGAGGCCATTCAACGGGTTATCGACCTAGCAGCCAATGAGGGTGGGGGAGTGGTTGTCATTCCGCAAGGCACATTCCTCAGTGGCTCGTTGTTTTTCAAGCAGGGCACTCACCTGCATGTCTCCGATGGCGGAAAGCTGAAAGGCTCTGAGCGCATTCGTGACTTTAAGTTGGTTGACACTCGTATGGAAGGCCAGTCAATCAAATACTTTGCCGCATTGGTGAATGCCGACAATGTAGACGGTTTCACGATTTCCGGCAAGGGTACACTCGATGGTAATGGACATCTTTATTGGGAAGAGTTTTGGATTCGCCGTCAATACAATCGCCAGTGCACGAATCTTGAGGCAATGCGCCCTCGCCTCACATACATATCTAATAGTAAGAATGTTACTGTCCAGGATGTGCGGCTGATGAATAGTCCTTTCTGGACCAACCACGTCTATCATAGTGATCATGTCCGTTATATCGGCTGCTACATCTATGCTCCGACAAGTGGCGTCTATGCAGCAGAGCCTAATCGCGGGGCGCCCAGCAGCGATGCCATTGATATTGATTTCTGTCACGACGTGCTTGTGCATGGTTGTTACATGAATGTCAACGATGATGCCGTTGTGCTGAAAGGTGGTAAGGGCACTTGGGCAGATAAGGATCCGAATAACGGTCCTAATTACAATATTATTATTGAAGACTGTACCTATGGCCGTGTACACGGTTGTCTTACGCTGGGTAGTGAGTCGGTTCACGACCGTAACATTATCTTGCGCCGCTGTTATGCGGAAGATGCCAATCGCGTGTTGTGGCTGAAAATGCGTCCCGATACACCTCAGCATTATGAGTATGTCACCGTTGAGGACTTCTCTGGCCGCTGTGGCAGTTTCCTTGTTGTTCGCCCGTGGACACAGTTTTTCAAACCAGAACAGCGTGACGACATGCCTTTGTCACAATGCAACAATATCGTGATGCGTGGCATCCGGATGCAATGCAAGAATTTCTTCGATGTGGGAACATCTGACAAATATCGTCTCGTTGACTTCACGTTCGAAAACAGTGATGTCCAAGACGAGAAAAATGCCTTCGATAAGGCAATGATTGAAAACACCATCGTTAAAAATCTGAGGATAAATGGTGTGGAAATCAAATAAATTGATTATCTTTGCAGTCATAACCTAAAAACCTAACTGTAACAGATCAATTTTTTACTGAAACTATTAATAATTTACAAATAACTAAAACTCTAACATGAATAACAAAAAGTTTATCAAGGGATTGTTCCTTTTGATAACTGCTTTGCTAGTAGCCGCTTTTTGTCCGTTGAGTGTTCAGACAGCTAATGCAGCACCGCAAGATGTGCAGCAGTCTGATGTCATCAAGGGACAAGTTGTCGACGACCTGGGAGAGACAGTTATTGGAGCAACCGTCGTTGTCGTTGGCGGCAATGCCAGCCAAGGCACAGTAACAGACTTTGATGGTAACTTCACGATTAAGGCCAAGCCAGGCCAGAAACTGAGGATTACTTATGTTGGCTACAAGCCCCTTGAGGTGGCTGCGCAAAATGGTATGAAGGTCACCCTTCAACCCGATGCCGTTGCCCTGCAAGGTGTTGAGGTTGTGGCTTATGGTGTGCAGAAGAAGGTTACCGTGACTGGTGCCCTCTCGTCGGTGAAGAGCGAGGACCTCGTTCGTACGCCGGTATCATCAGTAAACAATGTGCTGGCCGGTCAGCTTTCAGGTGTGACCACCGTGCAGTATTCTGGTGAGCCGGGTAGCGATGCAGCAAGTATTTTCGTTCGTGGTAAAGCTACTTGGGTGGATGCAAATCCTCTGATTCAGGTGGACGGCGTTGAGCGTGACATGTGGGACATCGACCCGAATGAAATTGAAAGTATTACTGTACTTAAAGATGCTTCTGCTACTGCCGTGTTTGGTGTGCGTGGTGCAAACGGTGTTATCTTGATTACCACCAAGCGTGGTGCTGAGGGAAAGGCTCGCATCTCTGGTAGCGTGTCCTTCTCAGCTATGATGCCGACTAAAATGATCGAATTGGCAAACTCTTATCAGTATGCGCAGTACCACAATCAGATGATGCGCAATGACGGGCAGACTCCGCTTTTCAGCGAGGATGTTATCAATGCCTTTAAAAATGGTACAGACCCCATCCGTATGCCAAGTATGGACTGGGCTGATTATATCATGAAGGATGTCACTCTGCAGCAGCAACACAACGTCAACATCTCTGGTGGTAACAAGAAGGTGAAGTACTTCATCTCTGCCGGTATGTTCACTCAGGATGGCCTGTTCGAGCAATTCGGCACTGATTACGACTTTGGTTATCAGTACCAGCGTTTCAACTATCGTGCAAATATCGACTTGAATGTCACCAAGACCACCTTGCTCAGCCTGAATGTTGCTGGTAAAGTCGACGACAAGTCGTCACCCATCACAGGTCAGGGCTCATCAGGTATGATTAAGGCCATCTATCAGGCCACCCCGTTTGTTAGCCCAGGTATCATCGATGGAAAATATATTGTAAACTCAGTCGATCCATCGGACAATATTTATGCCAGTACTGTTCTGCCCTTTGTTGGTGAGTCGCCTATGACATACTATGCATATCAGCCTGGAGGTTATCAGGACAATGCTAATAAACTGAGCTTCGACCTTATTCTTGATCAGAAGCTCGACTTCCTAACCAAGGGCCTCTCAGCAAAGTTGAAGGGATCTTATAATAGCTCGTTTGCATCTCGTCGTACGGTGAATGCCGGTGTGGCTAACTATACCCCGATTGTTCAGGAAGATGGTAATACCATCCTCTATCGAAAGAACGGTGACACTGTACCTCCCTCATACTCTTCTTCAATCACTGGTAAGGGACGTGACTGGTATGTTGAGGCATCGGCTAACTATAACCGTGCTTTTGGAAACCATACTATTTCAGCCTTGGCTCTTTACAACCAAAGCAAACAGTATTATATTTCTGGTGCATATGAGGATATCCCTCGTACTTACGTAGGACTCGTAGGGCGTGTAACTTATGACTGGAACAACCGCTATATTGCAGAGTTCAACGTCGGTTACAATGGTTCAGAGAACTTTGCCCCTGGCAAGCGCTTCGGTTTCTTCCCCGCAGGTTCTATAGGCTGGGTAGTCAGTGATGAACCGTTCTTCAAACCGCTGAAGAAAGTGTTCAGCTTTGTTAAGTTGCGTGCTTCATGGGGACTTGTCGGTAATGACAAGATCAGTACCACCCGATTCATGTATGTTCCCGACCCATACTTTGTGAACACCACAGAGCTAACCGAACGTATTGGTGGACCTCGTGATCAGGATAAGAATCCATACGCATATAACTTCGGTGTAGAGAACTCTACAGTGGCTAAAGGTGCTGTGGAAGCAGCGAAGAACAATCCTGATGTATCGTGGGAGAAGGCCTTCAAGCAGGACTATGGTATCGATGTAAACTTCTTCAACGATCGCCTGCGTGGTGTGTTCGACTACTTCCGTGAGCATCGTACAAACATTCTGCTGCAAGACCTGACCGCTCCCTCGGTGCTTGGTTTCACAGTTCCTTGGAGCAACCTTGGTGAGGTTGACAGTTGGGGTTGGGAAGCCTCTCTTAACTGGCAGGACAAGATTGGTGAAAACTTCCGTTATTGGGCTAAGCTGAATGTGTCATATAACCAGAATGAGATTAAGGAGAAGTACGAGGCTCCTCAGGCCAACGAATATATGTATGAGCGTGGAAACCGTATCGGATCTCGTTCGCTTTACAAGTTCTGGAAGTACTACTATCAAGGCGCAGAGGCAGACTATGAGAAAGAGTTCGGTTCACCATTCCCCGATCAGTTGGTGGGTAAACTGGAGTATGGAGACGCAGTTCTCGTAGACCTTGACAAGAATGGTAAGATTGATGGTAATGATACTTTCCGTGGCAATGCATTTACAGACGATCCAGAGTACATCGCCGGATTGACCATCGGATTCCAGTATAAGGCTCTCTCTTTCAACACCCAGATGACAGGTGCATGGAACGTTTCCCGTCTGATTAGTGACGTGTTCCGCCGTCCGTTTGATTCTGCCAAGGCCGATAACCACGGTGGACTGCTAAAATATCACCTCACAAATACTTGGACCACGGAGAATCCCTCGCAGGGAGCTGAGTATCCACGTGCCACCATATTGAATGCGGGCCAGAACTATTCCAATTCAACTCTTTATGAGAAAGATTCCAAGTATTTCCGTATAAAGACAATACAGTTAGCCTACGACTTCAATCTTCCTTTCATGAAGAAAATTGGTCTGAATCAGTTGCAACTGGCAATCAGTGCCTATAACCTGCTCACCTTCTCTCCCTATATCTGGGGTGATCCTGAGACCCGTGCCAGTAACGCTCCTTCCTATCCGCTGCAGCGAACCTATACGGCTAGCTTGAAGGTAGGTTTCTAATTATAATATAAATAAGGTATAAAGACAAAGCAATTATGAAACTTCAACATATATTTAACGTTTGCGCACTGTCGCTGGTCGCAGCAGGAGTATTCTCTGCCTGCACTGACGACGTAAAGGTGGGTGACAGCTTTGTGGAGAAGGCACCAGGTGGAACGGTTACCATCGACACGGTTTTTAATAGTGCCGAATACACACGCCAGTTCCTCACCGGTATCTATGGTATGCAGTACTATGGCCTGCCCTTTACGGCTCAGAGTGCTGCTCCAACAAGTGTGAACGCCTACCAAGGAAAACTTGATGCACTTACTGACTGCTACCAGGTTCACTGGTCTGGCTTTGCTATCTACAACAACTATTACACAAATACGCTTTCAGCCAATCAGGATGCACTGATAGCATTTATCCACGATAAGGTCTGGGCTGCGGTGCGTCAGGCATATCTTCTGATAGAGAATATTGATCGTGTGCCCGATTTGAGCGAGACAGAGAAACAGAACATGGTGGCTCAAGCCAAGTGTCTGATTGCTGCTCGTTACTTCGACCTATTCTCTGTTTACGGTGGACTGCCAATCGCCACTCAGGCATATACAGGTCTAGAGGGTGATTATTCTTTCCTGAAGCGTTCTAGTATAGAGAAGACTGTGGATTTCATGGTTGGACTGCTCGATGAGGCCATTCCTCATCTGCGCTGGGCATGGGACGGCAACACTACCGATACTGATGCTTATAATAATACTGGTCGTTGGACTGCTGCCGGAGCCCGTGCATTGAAGGCAAAGATTTTGCTGTTTGCTGCTTCGCCACTCTACAATGCTGACCAGCCTTATTATGGCGGTACTACACAGGCCGAACAGGACAGTCTTGTATGGTATGGAAATTATGACCAGCAGCGTTGGGCAAAAGCCGAACAGGCATGCCGTGAGTTCTTTGCAGCTAATGGCGAGAACGATCCAACTAGTCTCTCTTTGGGCACTGGTGGAACTTTCTATCAACTCAATCAGGCCACAGAGAACAGTGCCGATGCCTATCGTCAGGCTTATCGTATGGGTTATATTTATCAGGGTTCCAAGGAAGTTATCCATTCTACTCGTGTGAACACTGTCTATGGATCTCAGGGTACTTATTCTTGGTGGAACTGGGCAATTCCGAGCAGTGGCATCAATCGAAACTGTTATAATCCTACTGCGGAGTATATAGAGATGTTCCCATGGGCAAGTGGTGAGCCATTTGTATTTGGAGAAGCACCTAAATATGCTATCGTAAATAACAGTGCAAAAAGGCTTTCTCCCGAAGGACAGATTTTCTTCAGTCCTAAAATCAAGTCTGGTCGTGTTACATTGCAGAAGTATCCTATCCGCGATCCGCGTCTCTACGAGAATGCTATAGTTAATGGCCAGCAGTTAACCCTTGACTGGACTACAGGTAAGTCTTCTGGTGACATCTATGAGCTCTGGGTTGGTGGTGAGCACGCTAAGTTTACTGTTGCTAACAAGAATGGAGAAATCGTTGAGCAGTTGGCTACTGCATTCGCCACTGGTTTTGGTACGATGAAGTACGTTCTGGGTGAGGAGTATCACCGTAAGTTTATCCACTGGGTATATCTCAGCTACGATGAAATGCTGTTGATGTGGGCTGAGACTTTGGCTCAGACAGGCAACGTAAATGGCGCCCTGAACTGCGTGAACCGTGTGCGTGCTCGTGTTGGTCTGGGTAATCTTGAACAGTATACTCCTGCAGTGAAGACTGACAAGAACCTGCTTATTGAAGAGATTCTGCGTGAGCGTGCTTGTGAGCTGGGTATGAGCAACAACCGCTACTATGACATGATTCGTTATAAGCGAACAGACTGGATGACCCGTGAACTGCACGGACTGAAAATTACTCGTCTGCAGAATGTGATGGGCAACTGGATTGAGAATTACAACCCCTATCTTGGAAATGATAAAGACAATGGTGTTGAGGAACCCTACTACTTCAAGTATGAGAAGTTCACTCTTCAGAACCGTCGTCGCGTGATGTGGGATCTCGATCCAAACTCTAATGAAGTTAAGAAGTGGCTTCTCTTCCCGCTGCCTATCACTGAGATCAATAAGGGCTATGGCCTCGTACAGAATCCTGGCTGGGAGTAAGCTCTGAACTGATGTTGAAAAATTTAATGATTGACAGTTATATGAAAAAGATAAATATATTCGCGCTGACGCTGCTTGCAGGCATCTGCCTACCGGCAGCAGCACAGCAGGACAGCACTGGCATTGTTTTTGTCGATCAGACCATTGACGTAGGTGCACAGAAGGCGTTCACTCGTGGACAGTCGACTGCCTCGGTGTCTGTCATCACACGTGATAATGTCGACAAGCGTTCTGCCAAGAACATCGGCAACTCTATCATCGGTCAGGGTAATGGTTTGATGACCCTCGATGGTGGTGGCACATATTTTGTTCAGAATCCCACGTTCTACATCCGTGGTCTGCAGAGCCTGAGTACCAGCACTCCACTCATACTTGTAGATGGAGTGGAGCGTAACATCACTGTGGTTGCCCCTGAGGATGTAGAGAGTGTTACTATACTGAAGGATGCCGCTGCCACTGCACTTTATGGATACAAGGGTGCCAATGGTGCCATACTGGTGACAACCAAGCGAGGAAAGTACAATTCCGGCGAGATGTCGGTTCACTATGATCACCTTATTAATTATCAGGTTAATCGTCCTAAGTTCGTGAATGGTGCTACATATGCATCTGCCATGAACGAAGCCTTGGCCAATGAGGGAGCAGGTGCACGTTATGATGCGAATGCCATGGGTGCATTCCAGAGCGGACAGTATCCTTATCAGTACCCTAGCGTAAACTGGGTAGATGAGACATTCCGTCATCATGGTGTGACCAATAAGGTAGGAGTAGATTTCACAGGTGGTGGTGAGCGTTTCCGCTATTACACTGCCTTGAACCTGCTTTCTGACAAGGGATTCATCAAAAGCCCCAACGAGACAGATGGCTATAGCACACAGGATAAGTATGTGCGTGGCAACTTACGTATGAACCTCGACATCGACCTCACTCCAACCACAATGCTGAAGGTAAACATCAGCGGATTGCTCAGCGAGGTATCGCAGCCCGGAAGTCAGGCCGACCTTTGGACTAATATCTACAACCTGCCTTCTGCTGCATTCCCCATCAAGAGCGAAGATGGTGACTGGGGAGGAAACTCCACATGGGCTGGCACGGTGAATCCAGTAGGTCTGTCTACTGATGCTGCTTATTACAAGACTCATGAGCGTGGTCTCTTTTCTGACGTGACTCTTACTCAGGATCTTTCGTCTTGGATTAAGGGCCTCGGTTTCTTCCTGAAGGCAGGCTACGATACCTATAGTACTCTCTACGAGGATCATAGCAAGACATTTGCCTATGGCAGCTATCCTGCTGTATGGACTGATGGTGTGTTTTCAAAGGGAACATATTTCTCTGGTGGTGAGCGTACCGAGATGGGCAAGTCAGCTGCAACAAAGGCTTTTGCACGTCGCTTAGTTGCTGCCGGAGGTCTCACTTTGGACCGTTCTTTTGGCGACCATTATCTTTATAGCCAGTTGAAGTGGGACTATGACTACGAGCATGTGAACGGCGGAAATGGCACAGTTTATCGTCAGAACTACTCATGGTGGTCTCATTATGGCTATCAGGGAAAGTATCTTGCCGACTTGGCTCTTGTGTATAGTGGTTCCAGTCGTCTGGCTCCTGATACAAAGTGGTCGTTCTCGCCCACAGTATCTGCTGCTTGGGTTCTCTCTAAGGAGAACTTTCTCAAGGATGTCAGTTGGCTTGACTTCCTGAAACTGCGTGCTTCGTTCGGTATTTTGAATGCCGACTATCTGCCTGGTGATGATATGGACGTGTGGACATATTATTCACAGAGTTATTCAACAAGTGGCGCTTCTGCTTACTATTTCGTTGATGCTACTGCTGCTCAGGACATCTATGGTACCACTACCCTCGGCACAATGGCTACGTTGGCTCCTACTCACGAGAAAGCTCGCAAAATGAATATAGGCTTCGATGCCACCCTGTTTGGCGGTCTGAGCTTAGAGTTCGATTACTTCATGAACCATCGTTATGACATTTGGTGCTCGGGTGCCGGTATGTATACTTCTTTGATAGGTTTTGGTGCTCCATACGTGAATCAAGGCAAGGTAGACCAGCATGGATTCGATGTTGCCCTCGATTACACCAAGTCGTTCGGCGACTTTACTCTGAATCTGGGTGGAAACCTCACACTCTCGAAGAACGAGATTAAGGACATGGCTGAGGAGCCCCGTGCATACGAGAATCTAGTGCAGACAGGCAACCCTCTGAAGTCTATCTATGGCCTGCAGGCCGAGGGACTCTTCACCTCACAGGCAGAGATTGATGCTGCACCCCGACAGACTTTCACAACTGTTCGTCCTGGTGATATCCGCTACAAAGATGTCAATAACGATGGCGTGGTTGATGCCAACGATAAGGTAAAGATAGGTTACAGCGTTACTGCTCCTGAACTCTATTATTCATTCCATCTTGGATTGGATTGGAAAGGATTTGGTGTAGATGCTATGTTCCAGGGTGTGGGCCGCTATAGTGCTGTGCTTAACTCTCAGGGCTACTACTGGGGACTCATCAACAACAGTTCTCTGGCCCAGCAGGTTTATGATGGACGTTGGAGTCTGCAGAACAACAATGCCAATGCAGAGTATCCCCGTCTCTCATCGAGCAGCAATGCAAACAACTACCAGACCAGTACTTTCTGGCTGCGTGACCGCTCTTATCTGAAGCTTCGCAATGTTGAGGTTTATTATCACCTGCCAAAGTCAGTGCTTCAGCCTTTGAAGATTGTTGATGCTGCAAAGCTTTATGTGCGTGGAGTAGATCTCTTTACTTTCGATCACTTAGATGAAGTAGATGCTGCTTCTTATGGTGTTGCAGCTCCAATGACACGTGGCATTGCTTTCGGTCTCTCAGTGACACTTTAATCATGTTGCGTAATTTGACATATAACTCAAAAAAATGAAGGATATGAAAATCAAAAATATAGTGAGCCTCGCTGTTGTTATGCTTGCGCTTGCATCCTGTGGAGATAAAATGGACTACAAGGAGTATAGCATCTACGATGAGGACTACGTAAAGACTACATTCTCTCGTTCTGCTGGCCTCGTGACGTCGATTTATAATGATCTGGACTATGATTTCGGTAACTTTAGCGGAGCCCTTCTGGCTTCGGCTACCGATGAGTCGGTATATAGCCATTCTGGTAATGCCATTGAGAAATTCTACGATGGTGGTTGGAGTGCTACAAACAATAATGACGCCTCGTTGTGGACCAAGTGCTATCGCGGCATCAGTTATGCCAATCTCTTCCTCGATGAGTTTAAGGATGAGACGTTTGATGAATACAGGATGGACAAGGACTACCGTGAGGAAATCCATCAGTATCAGAACCTGCAGTACGAGGCCCGTTTCCTGCGTGCCTATTACTATTTCCGTCTGGTGCGTGCTTTTGGCGGTGTGCCCCTTATTGTAAACGCAATGGATGCCAATGAGGCTAATGTCCAGCCGCGTGCTACTTCTGATGAAGTGTTCCAGTTCATCAATTCTGAATGCGATGCCATTAAGGATACTATTGTGAAGGATTATAGTGACCTAGGTAACCTTCAGCTGAAGAGCAAGAATGAGACAGGCCGTGTAAATAATCTCTGCGTATTAGCCCTGAAGGCTCGTGCAGCTCTTTACTATGCCAGCCCCCTCTTCAATCCCAGCAACGATCGTGAGCGTTGGCATCAGGCAGCTGTTGCCAACAAGGAACTGATTGATGCCTGCAAGAATCGTGGAATGAAACTGACGACAGACTACAGTAGCTTGTTCCAGAAGGATAATTGGCAGAACACCGAGGAGTGCATCTTGGTGCGCCGCATATCGTCTAGCAACAACAATTTTGAGAAGTATAACTTCCCTATAGGATTGGAGAATGCTGGAGGCGGAAATTGCCCAACACAGAATTTGGTTGATGCTTATGAGATGACTAATGGTAAGGCCATCACTGATGCCGAAAGTGGTTATGATCCACAGAATCCCTATGCAAATCGTGATGCCCGTCTGGCTATGACAGTGGCAGTGAATGGTGAGCAGTGGCCTAACGCTATTCTTGAGACTTATCAGGGTGGAGCCAATGGTCAGCCCATTGCTTATGCTACACCAACAGGTTACTATCTGAAGAAGTATGTCAATAAGAGCCTCACTATTGGAGCCTCTAATGCTACGACAGAACGTCACCACTGGGTAATTTTCCGTTTGGCTGAGTTCTATCTGAACTATGCAGAGGCAATGCTCAACTACACGGGCAGTGGATATGAGACTGCCAGCGGACTTAATATGACTGCCGCACAGGCTGTCAACACCGTGCGCACCCGTGCCAAGCAGCCCAATATCGCCAGCGATTTGAATGCTGCACAATTTGCTGAACGCCTGGAGAACGAGCGATTTGTAGAGTTGGCCTTTGAGGGACATCGTTTCTATGATCTGCGCCGTTGGAAGAAGGCTGGAGAGCAGAAGTATCGCACCATTCGTTCTATGCTCATCACTAAGAATGCTGACGAGAGCTTTACCTATACCCCACAGAGTGACTCTTCGACACGCTCTTACTGGGACGACAAGATGTTTCTGTTCCCATTGTCTCAGAGTGAGATTTTGAAGTCGGGTGGAAACTTGACGCAGAATCCTGGTTGGTAATGATATAATAATAAGAGAGTAAGGAGTAAATACTCCTTGCCCTCTTATTTGATAAAAACACATAAATTTTTGATAAAAGCCAATGTGCATTCATAAATTATGTGTAATTTTACCATCGAAATCAAACGCTAATAACATACAAAATAACCAATAGTACTAATTTTAAACGTTTAAATTATGAAAAAATTTTACTTATTGACAACGGTTTTGATGGCTTTGTTTGCTGTCAATGTATATGCCGACCGTTTCCTCTACACAGAGAACTACGAGGCAGGTGGCGTGCCATCGACTTGGACTCGTAACGGCAACAATACTGTGCTCTCTATTTTAGGTGATGATGAGGGAAAATACATCTCTTTCCTTCTCCCTCAGGAGAATGGCCGTTCGGCTCACAACCTTTGGGGTGCTGCCATTTATGACCCTGTAAAAGAGGGACTGACTGAATATAGTGTAAGCATTGATTTCCAGTTCGAGGCTTTCGGTAACAACCAGTTCAATGGTGAGATTGCTGTATTCTCTGGTGAGAAGTGCCCCAAGACCAACGGAGCAGCAGGTAGCGACTGGAGTGACTTCAATACCGTTACTCCTAACTGTTTCTTCAGCCTGTCTCAGAACAGTAATACAGATGAGGCTCAAGGTTCCACTGACCATACTCTCTGGTACATTAATGGCGATAAAGAGAATACGATTTCTCCTGTTAAAGGTGACTGGTACAACCTTCTTCTTACAGTCAACATGTCTACTCGCGAGGTGTCTTTCGAGTTAACTGGTATCAGCAACGATAGCTTCTCGAAGAAGGGCTCTAAGATTATGGCAGAGGACGCTGATATGTATGCCAGCGGTTTCTATATTATGAATGCTCGCTATCAGTCAAGAACAAATGTCGACAATATTATTGTTAGTGTGCCTGGTGACTATGCCAATGATCCTGTTATTGCACTCACTGGTGTACAAGACAATGAGCGTACTTATACCATTTCATTCCAGCAAGGCGAGACACTTCACGTTATCGGAACTGATGGCAACGAGACCACAGTCAGTTATTTTGACGCTGGCGAAGTAGCAGGTGCTTATGTGTACAAAACTACTACTTCTGGTACTCTGAAAGCTTACACTACTATGGGTTCTATGACTTCTGCCACAATAGAGCAGGTGGTTGATTGCACGCCAATCCAGTTGCCTCTTCCCACCTATCAGATTGTAAACGCAGAGGAAGGCGTTACTAAAACATGGCAGTTCAAGGTAGACAACTCCACAGTGGACATGCGGCCAGAGATTTTCATGGATTTCTCATTCAAGTCAGAATCAGGTAAGAATGACTTTGTTCTCGAGAATCAGAACTCGGGCGTTAATGTAAAGGTTGAGGACAAGGGTGTGCTCACTGTTACTACCAAGGCTATGGGCTATGTAAGCAACTCTACCACGATTACCAATGACAGCGAGTTTGAAATTCTCTACGACTTTGATTACGAGCATATGACTGGTGCCGAGGTTCTGGAGAAGGGTTTTGTAGCTTCTTCCTCTAATGTGAATGATCAGTGGAATACCCGTGGCCGCCTGATGTACTCTTATGTAAAGGGTACCGCAGTTGGTGACACGATTAAGGTTTATCCTTGGGGCGCTACTCTTGAGGACAACAAGTTCGAGGAGTATGAAATACTTGGTTCTACTATCGACGAGGAGAAGGCTCACCAGATTTTCGCTCCTGTATACGTATGGTTTGACACAGTGAACCTGCACTTCAAGACAGGCGTAGGTATCATTTCTCCGGGACGTAAGGGCGATGACAATAGTGGCGCATGGGTTCAGGATGCTCCTATGGGAGTTGATGGCCTGACCGATAATGACTTCATCGTAGTAGGTAAGATAACCAGCTATGGAACGAGTGTCAACCCGACTTACTATCAGGGTGCTGCTATTGCCGATGGTGAGGGCAAACTGCCTGCCGTATATAAGGAGAATATGACAGAGGATGACGCTGCCGCTGATTATGCAAAGTTGCACAAATATTTGACTACCGCGGTTTACACTGGTACGACCCCATTCACGGTTTATCGCGTAGACACCTCTGTAGCCCGCATCTACGTGCTTCGCGCAAAGAACTCTACCGGCATTAACGAGATCTTCAACAACGATCAGAAGGTTATCTCTGACCACAATGCTCCTATCTACAACTTGAATGGTGTTCAGGTGAAGTCTCTGCAGAAGGGTATCTACATCAAGCAGGGTAAGAAGTTCGTTGTGAAGTAACTATCGAATCTTCAATAGGAATACATATAATTGATAAATCTCCTGTCTGCTATGTGCGGGCAGGAGATTTTTTTTATTTTTCAACAAATCTCATAGAGGAGTGCCTTCAAATTGTAACTCATTCCATCTCATGATATTTGATACTGTTTTTTAAAATAATGCGGATGGGCTTTATATTTGGTCATCAAATACACTTTAATTGATGACCGATTAGGCTTCAATTAATGCCTAGTTGAGTTGTAACAAATGCCTGATTAGACTGTAATTGATAGACTAGTTATATGCAAATTGATGCCTGATTGCATTTGTTTGAGTCCAACACGAGCGTTTGGATGCATGAGAAACAAAAATAAATGGAACTTATTATATGCTTACTGATTGATAGTTTGACATCACAAACTCTCTTTTTTTGGTTGAATATTTAATGCCTGATCGTCGTATTTTGCCATCAATTTTAGAGAGCTTGCTTACAGATTGAAAGCATGTAATGGAGCCAATAATATTATGACGAAATAGCTATCTTTTGTGGTCTCTCAAAAAACATAGGTTAAATCGCATTTTTCCTTTCTGATTATCATGAATTTATAGTAATTTTGCAAGCAGAACAGTGTGTCTACATTTTTGATGTCAAACTAATAACTAAAACTCTAAATAAAAGATGAAAAAATTCTACTTGATATTTCTCATGCTCGTCTTGACAGCAATGAGTGGTTTTGCCCAGCGTACAATGGACAAACTCGACCGTGGACTGGTGGCCGTAAAGACCAACAGCGGCATATTTTGCACGTGGCGCATCTTCGGTGAGGAGTATTATGACGTTACGTACAACATCTACCGCGACGGCACAAAACTGAACACAGAGCCACTCACCGTGTCTAACTATACTGATGGCAGTGGTAGTGCTTCAAACACCTATCAGGTGGAGGCTATCGTTCGTGGAGTGGCACAGGCAAAGTGCACGGGCGTGAAGCCCTGGTCACAAAGCTATTTGGAGATTACCCCAGATCACGGGTCACTGACGTCCACATACGTGCCCAATGATGCCTGCTGTGCCGATGTCGACGGTGACGGAGAAATGGAAATCCTGCTGAAGTTCGACAATGCCAGCTGGGCAGGAGCAAAATATCAGAAAACTGGCTATAACGGCGAGTACTTCATTATGGAAGTCTATAAGCTCAACGGCAAGAAACTCTGGTGGATTGACTGGGGGCCCAACATGGCCGACTTCCAGAACAACGAGCAGAACATTGTGGCCTACGACTGGGATCAGGACGGTAAGGCTGAGGCTGTGTTGCGTGCTTCTGACGGAACAAAGATTCATACTGCAAACGGGCAGGTTATCACCATCGGTGATGCTTCAAAGAACTATCTGGCATCTACTAGCAGTGGCCAGTGGTTTGTTTATCAGGGCGCGGAATATCTGCTTTATCTGAACGGTGAGACAGGTGAGGTGTATGATCAGATGGAATATCCGCTGAAGCGGTTGGAAAACGGTGAGACAAGCCTTGAGGCTGCTTGGGGTGACGGTTATGGCCATCGCTCTACGAAGCATTTCTTTGGGGCTCCATATCTTGATGGCCGCAAACCTAGCATTTTCCTCGCCCGTGGTATCTATACACAGCATAAGATGATTGCGCTCGACGTAGATCCAAGTACTCATAAGTTGAGCGAGCGATGGCGTTGGAATTGTAAGAATTCTGGCAGCCCTTGGTACGGACAAGGCTATCATAACTATGGAGTGGCCGATGTTGATTGGGATGGTCGCGATGAGATCGTGTTCGGTTCAATGGTGATCGATGATAATGGAAGTGGTCTTTCCACTACTGGACTTGGTCATGGTGATGCACAGCATTGCAGTGATTTCAATCCCTATATGCACGGTCAGGAAATCTTTACCTGTAATGAGGACCGCCCAAACAATAACTATCGTGATGCTACCACGAGTAAGATTTACTACCGCAGTTCTCCTGGTAGTGATGACGGACGTTCCATGTGCGGTAATTTCTCCAATCAATTTCCTGGTGCCCTCGGTGCATCTGGCCATGACAGGCCAATCAGTACAGTCTATAATGACCACATCCCGGAAATTGGCTCGACAGATTTTGATCTGAACTTCCGTATCTATTGGGATGGTGACCTACTGGAGGAGACGTTGAATGGTAGTGGTGCAAACACAACGATGCGCATACATAAGATGGGGAATGGTAACATTGAGACCCTGACCGGAAGTCTTTGCAACAACGACACCAAGGCTACACCTTGTTACCAAGGTGACGTCTTGGGTGATTGGCGTGAGGAGGTCATTGCCCGTACTAAGGACAATACAATCCGCATCTATACCACCACCATTCCTACAGAATGGCGCAACTACACACTTTGGCACGATATGCAATATCGCCAGGCCATGGTATGGCAAATGTGCGGCTACAATCAGCCCCCTCATACCAGTTATTTCCTGGGTGAACTGGAAGGTATTACCATGGCTCCTCCTGCTCTGACGATGACAGACCGCACGGAGGTGAAAAACGGAGGTAGCATAGATGCATCTTACAACGACAAGCAGGTCCTCATGGCTGAAACCAACAATATGTCGGTCAGTGTGGCTAATGGTGCTGCTCCCTATATCTTCTTCGACAATGCGCCGACATGGGTACAGGGACATGATGACAATAACAATATTACGACTGAAACCTATACGCATACACTTACCGGCGGTGCATTCTCCGGTACTATGCGTCTGGTGAAGCAGGGAGACGGTGCTCTGACGTTGCCAAACGTCACTCAGACCTACAGCGGACCTACTGATATTTGGGCTGGCGTGCTGAATTTCGATGGCACTATGCAGAACAGTCGTGTGTGGCTGAACCGTTTTGCCGAGTTGAACTCCAATGGCGGTAAGTTCCAGAAAGGTATTGAGATGGACTATGCCTCTGTGCTTCGTCCTGGCGGTGCTAATCAGGTTGGTACGGTGGAGGTCAGTGATCTGAAACTGAACTTTGGTGCCCGTATTGTGATGGATGTGAATAGCAATGGAACTACAGATAAACTGAAAGCTAACGCGCTGACCATCGAAGCGAAAGATTGGAAGTACGGTCCAGAATACAACACCCCAGTGATTGAGATAGTTCCGCTGTCAGGCTCCGTTCTCGAAGTAGGTACATACGAACTCGGTGAGGTCGGAACTGTAAACGGCAATATCAGCGATATTGAGGTTGCGGGCTTGGAAGGTCAGGATGCCAGTGTCACCATTGAAGGTGGAAAACTGAAACTCGTGGTGAAAGCCTTGCGCGATGCCACTTCGCTGACGTGGAATGGCAGTGTGAATTCCGATTGGAACCTTAATGAGACGGAAAACTTCAAGAGTGGAAACAATATCAGCGCTTTCGTTTCGGGTGATGCCGTTGAGTTCAACGACGATGCCACTCAAACAACTGTCAATATCGTGCGTGATGTCTATCCTGCCAGTGTGACATTCAACAACAATTCAAAGGACTTCACCTTTAGTGGAAAGTCTATTTCTGGTGATGCCTCGATGACGAAGAATGGCTCTGGCGGTGTGGTTATCAACAATGTGAACAAGTATACTGGTTTTACTTATCTGAATGATGGAAAAGTGACTGTAGCCAAACTGGCAAATAACGATGGTGTGGATTATGGTGCCTTTGGTGGCGTTGATAATAAAGTATATATGAATGGCGGTACACTCGTGGGCAGTCAGACCCTCCAGTCCTCACATGTCGTGACGTTACAGGAAAATGGTGGAACTATCGAGGTCCTTGGGGGTGTGTCGTTCTATCAGACCGGAGCAGTGAAGCGTCAGAGTACGTCTGTTCCTTCAGAGTTGCACAAGACGGGTGACGGAACATTGTCTCTTGGCACAGGTAACGCCTTCGATAAACTCTATATCGATGCCGGTACGGTGAACATCAACGAATCGGGTGCTAACCATTCAGTACCTAACCTGATCATCTTTAACGGCTCCAATGTGACGGTCAATGATATTTATGACACTTATTCCTATTCGAATAGCAGTGCAAACTGGGAGGTTCCAGAAGGTTGTACGGGTACGGTCTATCTTGACGGTCGTTGTAACTATAAAGGCCGTCTTACTGGTAAGGGCACGCTTCATGTCTATGCCCCTTGGGTAAGGAACTTCCTGCAGGGCGATTGGAGCAAGTTTGAAGGAACGTTAGTTTCTCATACAGTGAAGTGGGATAAGAGTTATGACCCCGTGTTCAGTTGGGAGAATAATTACGGTTTACCAAAGGCTACGCTGAACATCTCAAGTGGTACTACATTTACGGGCGGCTCCCGCAATCTTACGCTAGGTAATCTCGTGGGTTCTGGTGTGTTGAGTCTTACGGGAGTTCTTACGGTAGGTGGAATTAATGAGGACATAAAGTTTAATGGAACGTTTGATGGAAGGGTGAATGTCATTAAAGATGGCGATGGCGCTTGGACCTTCTCTAAAGCCTTGGCAGCCAATGAATACACTTTCCGTGGAGGAGAAATCAGACTGAACAATACGAAAACCACTAGTTCACTTTTCGGTTCAGCTACAGCTACCGTTCAAGACCAAGCAACTATGGTAGGCCAGGGAACGGTAGGTAATATCAGTTTTAATAGTGGTGCCGTATTGCACCCAGGTGATTTTACATCAACACGCCGGTTTGGTTCAATCAAATCCACAGGCAACCTCAACATGGCTGAAGGCTCGAAATTGATTTTGGCTATTTATAGCAATACCGGTAACCAGTATTCCCGCTCATGGGTAGTTGTAGGTGGTAATTTCGACTTTAATGGAGAGTTGAATATTGAATTAGGAGAAGGGTTCGTGCCCCAAAAGGGGGATGAGTTCGTGATGTGGACAGCTGGTTCTTTTAGCGGTACACCTACAGCCATTCATCTGCCCGAGCTTCCTGAAGGACTCTATTGGGATACAACAGATTTGTTGAAACCAGAAGGTAAACTGCGTGTAACCGATCAGCCGACTGGCATACAGACCATCCGTGCGAACGGTATGAACGACGGCAAGATTTATACTCTTGATGGTAAGCGTGTGGAAATGCCGCTGAAGAAAGGCGTTTACATTATGAACGGCAAGAAATTCCATGTAAAATAGTATATGAAAATGATAAAGAGACAGTTATTGGTATTAGTATGCTTGGCATGTGTCTTGGGTGGCTTTGCACAGAAGCCATCCGACACGTCAACGAGTCAGATGGAGAAGTTGGACCGTGGGTTAGTCGCCCTTAAAACGGCTACGACAGGCAGCTATTTTCTCAGTTGGCGATTGCTGGGGACGGATAACAATAATACAGTGTTTTCTATTCTTCGAGATGGAGCACCTTATGCTGATGGCCGAAAATACGCTGATCGTACAAATTTGACTCTTACGGGCAGTGCAAGTACAAAGTTCCAGGTTGTGACTTGGCAGGATGGTGTTGCTGTAGATACGACAGAAGCTGTTACGCCTTGGAATAAAATGTATATGACTCTTCAGCTCGACCGGCCTGCGGGCGGAACCATTTCTGGTTGGAAACCTTACGATTCAAGTACAAAAACATACGGTTCTGCTGTAGACATGCCCTACACCTATTCGCCCAATGACTGTAGTGTAGGTGATGTTGACGGTGACGGCCAATATGAGATTTTCGTGAAGTGGGACCCTTCCACGTCGCAGGACAACTCTATCGGTAGCGGAAACTCTGGAAGTGTATATATTGATTGCTACAAATTGGATGGCACAAAGCTTTGGCGCATTGATTTGGGCGACAATATTCGTGCAGGTGCTCATTACACACAGTTCTTGGTTTACGACTTCGATAAGGATGGTAAGGCTGAAATGATTTGCAAAACAGCTCCCGGTAGTAAGGACGGAGCCGGCAATTATGTGAACCAGGCTGCTACAGATGATAGAATCAAGGCTGCCAGTAATACGAAAGACTGGCGGGTGAGCGGTGGCCGTATCGATGGTGGACAGGAATACCTGACGGTGTTCAATGGGCTGACAGGCGAAGCCGTGCATACCATTGCCTATTATCCCAACCGTAATGCAAAAGCCGAACTGAGTGAGGCAACAGGCACTTTCAACTGGGATGACCGTAGTGGGAAGAGTGACAAAGGCAACTACGGTAATCGTGGTGAGCGCTATTTGGCTGCTGTTGCTTATCTTGGTGGACAGAATGAGAATCCTAGTGGTGTTTTTACCCGTGGTTATTATACCTATGCTTATGTGTGGGCAGTGGATTTCGACGGACAGCAACTCAAACACCGTTGGTTGCATCGCTCAGACTCGAAGACACAATACAGTGTTGTAGATGCTAATATGAGTGAGTCTGCAAAAGTGACAGCCCCAAAGGCCACCAGTGGCAGTGGGAGTAATACTATGTACGGTAACGGAAATCACAATCTTTCGGTAGCCGATGTTGACGGCGACGGAAAAGATGAGATTATCTGGGGTTCTGCTGCTGTTGATGATGATGGCTCTTTGCTTTATGCCACTGGCTTTGGTCATGGTGACGCCATTCATTTGGCTGATTTGAATCCCGACCGTCCAGGATTGGAGCTTTTTGAAGTCCATGAGGAAAAGGGTACATATGCGTGGGATATGCATGATGCAGCAACAGGCGAGATCATATACAAAGGCGGACAAAGCGGACAGGACAATGGTCGTGGACTTGCTGCCGACATTGTTGGCGACAACCGAGGCTATGAGTTTTGGTCGGCTTATGGAGGATTCGACAGTGGCAGCAGAAACCAAAATCCGTATAATGCTATAAGTGGCCAGCAAGCAGGCTCTTCCAAGCCCTCAATGAATTTCCGTATCTATTGGGATGGTGACCAGTATGATGAGCTGCTGGATGGTATCACGATCACAAAGTACCCCAACTCTACTGCATTAGGAGTTGGTCGCACGACTATTTCCGGTCAGTCAAACAACAGTACGAAGGCAACGCCGTGTCTTTCTGCTGATATCTTTGGCGACTGGCGAGAGGAGCTGATAGTCAGAAATAATACAGACGACGGACTGAATATCTATACCACTATTACCGCCACCGATTACCGTGTGCCCACCTTGATGCACGACCATGTATACCGCATGGGTGTGGCATGGCAGAATGTGGCTTATAACCAACCGCCTCATCTGGGATATTATCTGCCCGATTATATTGATTCGTTCCAGGGTGTTGCTACTGCCATTCAGTCTGTCGAGGCTGATAAGGTAAACGACGGTGCATGGTACACCTTGCAGGGCGTGCGCGTCGACAAGCCCTCGGTGAAGGGCATTTATATCCACAAGGGACGGAAAGTCGTGGTAGAATAGTTCATGGTTTATCATTCATAGTACATTGTTTTTGGCAGATATGATGAAGAGAAATCTTGTGATAGCGGGATGCTTGTTCCTGACTTTGGGTGCAACCGCCCAGGTGACCGACAGAAAGGGCGTGGAGGATGTTAACAAAGTGGTTGACAACACTTTCGACAGCCTGAAGATTGCGCAGACCGCCAGGCCTGTGCCGGGAAGCACGCGACGCGGCAACAATCCTGTTTTGTTCCTGGTGGGTAACTCCACGATGCGAAACGGCACCCTTGGCAACGGCAACAACGGCCAGTGGGGCTGGGGCTATTTTGAGCATGAGTTCTTCGATGAGAATAGAATTACGGTCGAGAATCAGGCTCTGGGAGGCATGAGCAGCCGCACGTTCTACAATAACCTGTGGGAGCCTATCCGTCAGGCACTAAAACCTGGCGACTGGGTTATTGTCTCCATCGGACATAATGATAATGGCCCGTACGATAATGGCCGTGCCCGTGCCAGCATTCCCGGTGTCGGAAACGATACGTTGAATGTGACCATCAAGGAAACAGGAAAGAAGGAGACCGTATATACTTTCGGTGGTTATATGCGAAAGTATATTGATGACATCCGTGCAGCCGGAGCTCACCCGATTCTGATGTCGCTCACTCCCCGCGATGCTTACGATGAGAATGGGAAGATTGTGCGTAAGCCTCATTCCCAATGGCTCATGCAGGTGGCAGCCGAGGAAGGTGTTCCCTTCGTGGACTTAAACGAGATTTCCGGACAGAAGCTCGATGGATTTAGTCAGTGGAAGGAGAAGTATCATTTCTTTGGCGACCATATTCATACGAGTAAGTTTGGTGCTGAGATGAATGCCAGATCTGCTGCAGAGGGAATCTGGAACAGCCGCAACCCCATGCTCAGACCGTTGCAGGCGATGATGAAGAATGTGGACCTGCCACGTCATGATGTGAACCGTGCTGAGGGTAAGCCTGTGGTTTGGATAACGGGCGACAGCACAGTAAAGAATAAGGATAAGGACAAAGATGATATGTGGGGCTGGGGTGCAGTAGCCTACGACGTGTTCGACTCAAATAAAATAACCGTCATGAATGTGGCGCAGGCTGGTCGCAGCTGCCGTTCTTATTTGGCGGAAGGCCGCTGGGACCGTGTCTATAACAGCCTGCAGCCGGGTGACTTCGTGCTGATAGAGTTTGGACACAACGATATTGGCGAGATTGACAAACCGAAGTTCCGTGGCTCCATCGCCAGCGCCAAGGACACCTGCCATGTTTACAAGATGACTGATAAGTCGGTGAAGAACAACGGCAATGTGGTCGACAAGACGCTGCCCGTGACAGCCGGCATTCGTCCGGGAGACTATGTTGTGGTCTATTCTTTCGGCTGGTATCTGAAGAAATTCATCGACGATGTCCGTGAGAAAGGCGCAACTCCGATTCTTGTCTCCCTGACGCCACGTAACGAATGGCCTGGTGGAAAGATTGAGCGTCGCAACGACTCTTACGGCAAATGGTATCGTGAGGTGGTGGAAGCGACGGGCGTTGAGTTTGTCGACTTACACAACATCACCGCCGACTTCCTGGACAAGAAATGTGGCAGCAAGGAAAAGGCTTCCAAGTATTTCAAGCATGATCACACGCACACCTCGCTGTTAGGTGCCAAGACCAACGCGAAGAGTGTGGCGAAAGGCTTGCGCGATATCAACAGCAAATTGGCTGGATATCTGAAGGGGAAATAAGCTCCCTCGTTCTATTCGGAGTTAAATAAAGAATCTTCTCCTAAGAGTAATATATCATACGAAAGGAGAATTAAACTCCCTCGTTCTCTTTGAAATTATACCCATAAAAAACCTGCACCCTAAGCGTTGTTCGTCAAGCTTTTAGGGTGCAGATTTTTTGTGTGATATTCAGGAAAACTTACTTCGTTTCCAGTTTTGTGGTAATCGTCTTAAAGCCATTGGCTTTGGTCCTAAGAATCACCTTCGACGGATTTCTTCCTGCACGTAAGATGACCATGGCCGAACCGTTCCATAAACGTCGGTGGTTCTGCACGTTCAGTTCCTCCGAGTTAATGTCGCCGTTGGTAACCGCTACAATCTGTGCGTCACCCTCAACCTCGAAGAACAACTCGTCTTGTGCCATGGGAACTCGCCAGCCCTTTTTGTCTATGGCCTCGACGCGCACATGCATGAGGTCCATGCCATCAGCCTTCCACTCAATGTTGTCTGCTAATGCACTGAGCTTTACCGCCTTACCAGTTGTCTGAATCTGGTGGTGAGCTACGTCTTTCCCATTGTTATAGGCAATGGCCAACAGGGTTCCCTCGGCAAATTTGATGCTGTCCCACTTGATTAGGTTACGCTGCTTGGGATCGTTCTTGGGATTCTTTTTCCTACCCAGACTCTTGCCGTTGAGCTTTAGCTCCACCTCGTCGGCATTGGTATACGTGATGAGTTGCAGCTCTTTGCCCGGCTGTCGGTTCCAGTGGCTGCTCATACCGTCGTTGCCGGTCTGAACGCCGTTCCACATCATATCACCTTTTTTGTCTATAATGGCAATGCTGACCATAGGCTCATCGGGAACAAAGAATGAACGCATGAAATAAGCTTTGGGTTTGGGTTCCAACGAGATGTCGAACACTCCCTGAGCCCAGCCCTTTGCCGGCCATCCCTGACTCTCACCTAAATAGTCGATGGCTCCCCAATACGCCAGTCCGATAACCTTGTCAAGGTCCATCTCGAAGAAGTTCGGCCCCATGGCGGCAATGCTGGCCTCACTCTGGTAGAAGGTCATCCATGGGAAGCGCCGTCCGTCACCGGGGAAATACATGTAACGGTAGTTATAAGCCTGAATGTCAGTAACCTTTGCCAGCTCGCAGGGCAGCGAGTCGGTGTCCCAGTTACGGTAACGGGGGTGCATGGCCACGGTAACCAGACGAGTGGAATCGTAGCGGTGGAGGAGCGTCTTCATGAGTTTAAACATGGTGACGCCAAAATCGTTGAACGGCTGGTTGGGGTCTTGCTGCAGCTCGTTGCCCAGACTCCACATCACCACTGACGGGGAGTTGCGGTCGCGCTTCACCCATTCAGGCACGTCGTATTGCCACAACTGCTCGAAAGCCACACGGCCGCCGGTGTGCTGGCGTGTCCATTTGTCGTACAGTTCGTCGACCACCAGGATGCCGTATTTGTCGCACAACTCGATGAACTCGCGACTGTAGGGATTATGCGAGGTGCGGATGTGGTTGATGCCGAACTGTTTCATCAGCTGCAGGCGTTTCTCTATGGCACGCGGATAGTTGGCGGCACCCAGAGCGCCCAGCGTATGGTGGTTGGCATAGCCTTTCAGGAGCACTTTCTTTCCGTTGAGCTTCATGCCAAAGGCAGGACCGAACTCTATGGTACGGATACCAAACTGGCTGCTCGCCTCGTCGGCCACCGTCCCGTCCTCGCGGAGCAATGTGGCTTCTACGGTATAGAGATTGGGATGCTCCGTGTCCCACAACTGCGGGTTCTGAATCTCTATCTCCGGCACCTGGTTCACCAGTGTGCGTGTGGGCATGTTGCGCTGGCGCGTGCTCTTTCCCTCGTATACCACCTGTCCGTCGGGAGCCGTCACCTTCACCCTCATGTCAATGGCCTTCGCCTTGGTGTAGTTGGTGAACTCTGCCGAGATGCTGACGAAGCGGTTGTCGCGTGTGGTGATATAAAGCGGATGGCGCGCGAAATACAAATCCTTTGATGTGACGACCAGTTTTACGTCGCGGATTAGTCCACCGCCCGTGTACCAGCGCGAGTTGTTAGGCTCACGTGTGTCTGCTGTCACAGCCAGTTCGTTAGCCTTTCCCCATTGCAGTTGGTCCGTAATGTCAATCTCGAAGCCCACATAACCGTAGTCTGTTCCACCGATGCGCTTTCCGTTCAGGAACACATCACCCGTGTACATAATGCCGCCGAAGTCGAGCAAAATGCGCTTGCCCTTCATCTCGTCCGTAGGAGTGAGCTGGTAGCGGTAATATCCCTTTCCCATCTCCTTGAAGCCGCGGCTGGAGAGTCTGCTCTTGATGTTCGCGGCCACATCGGTGTTGTCGGCTTTCTCGTCGGCGGCAGGGGCAACCCACGGCTGCTCTATCTGGAAGTCGTGAGGCAGGTTGATGCTCCGCCATTCGCCTTCGTTGTTCAGTCTGAACTCCCATCCGAAATTCAGGTTTACAGTTTTGCGCACTTGTGCTGACATGCCTATTGTGGCAACGACAGCCATGATGGTTACTATAACTCGTCTCATGTTGATGATATTCATTACATTTCAATCAGTCTGACTTCTGAGTTCAGGCCGCTCTTCACCGGCTCCCAATTCTCATAACCAGTCTTCTTGTAATTCAGGTCTACAATATTGATTTCGTTGAACTTACGCCATTTGATGCCCTTGCGGTCCATGTCGGCAATGCGGTTTGCCGGCAGGTTGGTCACCTCGATGCGAATCTCGTTGGCTCCTGCCTTCAGTGTGCTCTTGGTGTCGAGAATGTAGGGCACGGCCCAGGCACATCCGACGAACGTACCGTTGACATATACGCGCGCACTCTCGCGTACATCACCTAAATCTATCTGCCATTGCTTGGCTGCCTGCTTCTTGTCAAGCTTCAGGGTGGTGGTGTAGACTCCTGTTCCCATCGTCACCCGTGTGGCCTCGTTGTCCAGGGTCTCCCATGTCTGAGCCTTGTCCAGCTGGAACGTCTGCTCCACCTTGGGCATTTCCTCCACGAACGAAAGAGTCCATGGCGTCTCGATGGTGATGGTCTCTGGCGATGCTTTCTGAGTAGTGGCAGAAGCCAGCTTGTCGTCAGCCCAGCTTACCGGTTGTGCGTAGGTTTGCAGGATGACCGACTCGCCCGAGCGAAGACTGATTTGAACTTTCTTTCCCTCAACCACAGCCTGTCTGATGTCGCCCGTCATGGGGTCAAACAGGGCTGCGTCCTTGAAATCGACCGTGAGAGGAATCATCTCGCACATATCGTTTGGCGTCAGGTTGGCTATGAAGTAGTGGTGGCCCGTTTCGTTACTGCGGCGAATGACACGCAGCCCGTTCTTGGTGCGCATCT
The DNA here is from genome assembly GCA_016291595.1 of Prevotella sp. Taxonomy (GTDB): domain Bacteria; phylum Bacteroidota; class Bacteroidia; order Bacteroidales; family Bacteroidaceae; genus Prevotella. Next base: position 530 of record JAEEXN010000027.1, on the reverse strand, counting down.
GCTCGGGCTTGGCAGCCTTCTGCATCTCGGCCGTGTTGATGCCGTAGATGATGTGGGCACCTTGCGCCTTCAGGGCTTCCAGGTGGGCTTTCAGTTCGCTTGGCATGCGGCCGCTGCCCGGAATGATGAGTCCGCTGTAGCGTGTGCCGGCAGCTGTCTCGAGCATGCCGTTCTTATAGGTTGTGGTCATCAGATACTTGTCGCTGATATAGTCGCAGTCGAATCCCTCCTTGTCGATTTCCAGGATGCTCTTGATGAACTCCGGAGCCTTTTTGTCCATGGAGTGGATGTCAAACTGCATGAGCAGGTTCTTGCCTGTGGTTTGCTGCCACATGTCGCGCACAGGCAGATAAACCAGGAAGTCGTTGTCGGGCTTACCCATCTGCAGGAAGCTCTGGCAACGCTCAATATATTTCAGGAAGAAAGGTGCGTCGCGCCAGATGCTGTTGGTCGGACTCATGTCTACGCTGGCATAGAATTTCCAGCCGGGCCATGTGTCGTTCTTTGGCGAATAGCACGTGCCGTGGAAG
>JAEEXN010000026.1 GCA_016291595.1 Prevotella sp. | reverse complement strand
TCATACCGTTCAGGCTCCAGTCGTGCCTCATCATATCCTCAAACATATTATAACCAGGATAGCCATAATAACCTTGTGCAAAGACACTGAGTCTCGGCATCAGCGCCGCATTGAGCGCTTTCTCCTGAGCATTTGCCAACTGAAGCTGGGAATCGAAGAGTCGCATTTCCGGACGATTATTCGTTGCGCTGATGTCGCTGGCTGCGGGTTTCTGCACATTCTTTATCTCTATTCCGCAGAAGGTACCAAGCATTGTCTGAAGCATGCGCCTCTGCGATTCCAGATTGGTAGCCTGCTGGATGACATTCAAGCGTTCTGCCTTCACGTTCTTTAAATCACTCTCGGCAGCAGTTCCGCTCTTCACCATCGAAGTGAGTTTTTTCTCATTCCCGGCAAGCAGTTCCTGCAGGTCGTGATTCAACCGAATCTGGTCATCGAGCATCAGCAGGGAGAAATACATCTCGTTCACGCGCTTACGCACTTGGTACAAACTCACTTCCGTCTGCGCAGCCTGTACCTTTCCCTGTTCACGTGCTATCTGCTTCTGACTGTTGATAACACCTCCGTCAAACACCGTCTGATTGATGTCCACACCCATGCGGTATTGGTCTTTTTTCAAACCTTTCAGGTCGATGCCCATCTGATTCATCATGCTTTTCATCTCGTCGGGCCACGACATGACATCACTCTGATAGGTAGCTTGTGCAGAGGCAGAAATCTGTGGCAGCCACCCTTTTTGAATATTCGATACCGTCAGGTCGGTAGTCTTCTCAATCAGGTCGTACTGACGGATAAGCGGATAATTCTGTTCCGCTGCCCGCTGGCACTCCTCAAGTGTCTGAGCCTGAGCCGCTACCGTAAGCGACACCAATGCCATCGTCAGAAATCTTCTTTTATTCATCTTTCCTTCGTTTTTTGCTTTTCTTTGTTGCAAAGATAGTTGATTCTTACCATTATCCGATTTTCAAATTCTATTTATTTATTTCGAATTTGTACGATTATTTGTATTTTCTTGGCGGGTTCTCGTGAATAATGACTAAATTTGCAATTAAATCGTACAAAAAGTAAATGATGATGGGTAAGAAACAAACTATGAACTATTTCTCTGTTGAACCCGACAAACTGAAAGAGATTGGTGGAGAACAAAGCCATATCTTCAGCAACGGAAACTTCAGCATGGTTATCAATGGGGGGCCTATGCGTGGAAAGTTCCTACGCGAAGGACAAATCTACCATGTCGTGGAAGGGCGCATCTTGATTGCTCTTGAAGGAAAAGCCACGGTAGATATTGATTTGGAGGAATATCAGTTAGAGAAAGGTTGCGTGGCTGTCACTGCTCCTGGTACCATCATGGAGATGAAACGCTGCTCTGAGGACATGGATGTGATTGGCATTGTATTCAAGGAGGAAATAACGGTTCACGACAATATGATTCTGAAGACCGAACCTGCTGAATACGAGGAACTGCTTCGGATGGCTTACTTATTGTGGGATGTGGCGCACCACACACCGTTTCGCTATGATACCGTGCGCCTGTTGATGGAAACCATGATTAGCAACATCAAATATATCCATGAGGAGCGACAGAATGCTGTTGTCTCGGTACCTTCTCGGGCACAACAACTGTTCCAAAGCTTTAAGGCTCTTGTGGCCAGGCATTGTGAGCATGAGCGTAGTATTCCCTATTATGCCGAACTGCTCCACATTACTCCTCACCACCTGTCGGCAGTCATCAAACAGGCCAGCGGCCACAGCGTGATGTACTGGATCAACCGTGCCGTCATTCTCCGTGCCAAGGTCCTCTTGAAGACCAGCAGTATGATGACTTATGAGGTGGCCGACCACCTCAATTTCATTAGCCCGTCGGCTTTCAACAACTTCTTTAAACGCGAGACCGGCATGACTCCAAAGGAGTTTCAAAATAAAAAAGAAACAAAATAGCTGATTTCCTACTTTTCTGTGTGTGTTTTTTCAGTTTTTCTTCCCGGACAGACTATTAATTCGGGAATTTTATCTAAATTTGCAAGCAAAATAGAAAACGCTAAAGAATTATGAGAAATATCATGAAGGCTGCCGTTATTGTTCTGGCAGCACTGACTATCGCCTCTTGTACGGGCAAAAAGTTTCAGGTGAACGGAACCATCAGCGACGCCAAAGACTCAGTGTTATACTTCGAGAACTTGAGTCTGCAGGAGGGTGCTGTGGTACTGGACTCGGTGAAACTTGGTGAGAATGGTGAGTTCTCGTTCAGCGAGAATGCTACTGAGGCACCTGAATTCTACCGCTTGCGTATCGCCAACCAGATTATCAATATCTCCGTCGACTCTACTGAAACCATTACCGTGAAGGCCTCCTACCCCACAATGGCCACTGGTTATGAGGTGGAGGGTAGCAGCAACTGCCAGAAAATCAAGGAACTGTCGCTCAAACAGATTGACTTGATGAACCGTGCCATTGCCGTTCAGCAGAATCCCACATTTGGTATTGAGGTAACTGCCGACAGTATCAAGAAACTGGTTAGTGCCTATAAGGAGGATATCAAGCGCAATTATATCTTCGTGGAGCCGATGAAGGCATATGCCTATTTCGCCTTGTTCCAGACATTGGGCAACCAACTGATTTTTAATCCGCGCCAAAACAGTGACGACATCAAAGTGTTTGCGGCTGTGGCTACCAGCTGGGATACCTATTATCCCGAGGCTCTTCGTGGCAAGAACCTGCATAATATAGCCATTGAGGGCATGAAAAACCTGCGCATCGTAGAGTCTCAGAATCAGAACCTGCAGATTGACGCCTCAAAGGTGAACACGGCAAATATCCTTGATATTGCGTTGAACGACAACAAAGGACAAATGCGCCACCTGACCGACCTGAAAGGAAAAGTGGTACTGCTCGACTTCCATCTGTTCGCTACCCGTGAGTCTACCGAGCGCATTATGATGCTGCGCGACCTTTATAACAAGTATCACGACCGTGGGTTCGAGATTTACCAAGTATCTATCGATCCCGACGAGCACTTCTGGAAAACCCAGACAGCCGCTCTGCCATGGATCAGTGTGCGCGACCCGAATAGTGCCAACTCGCCCGTTCTGATTAACTACAACGTGCAATCGATACCCACTTACTTCCTTGTCGACCGTACAAACACATTGCACAAGCGCGACCTTCAGATCAAGGACTTGGATGCTGAGATTCAAAAACTCTTATAAAATCAGGTTCTCCTCCTCTCTCGGAGGAGAATTTGCTTTCCTGCTGGTCATCATACTGACCACTGTCAAGACGCATGCGCAGACGTTCGCGCTGCAACATCCTACCGACACAACCGCTATTCTGACACTGACAACAGACTCGACTGCCGACTATTGCCGTATTCCCTATCGCACTTATCGTTTCTGTATGGGCGACATTAATGGTGACGAAAAGGCCGATGCGATGGTTGGAGTAATCAAAAAAACGCGATTTGATCGTGAGATAGGCCGCCGGCTGTTTATTTATAAGAACATCGACGGGCGGATACGCCCGCTTTGGATGGGTTCGCGATTAGGCGGAATACTTCAAGACTTCCGCTATACCAACGGTAGGATACGAAGTCTGGAGACAGATAAAAAGGGACTTTTTTACGTGGCTGAATATACCTGGGGACAATTCGGGCTGGTCTTCGAACGGTTTATCACCAAGGAAACAAACCGAGAAGAGGCTTTAAGACTGTTTCTTGAGAATCAGGAATATCAATGAAAATCATATTAACGCACATTAAATATAAGTAACTATGAGAAAGATTCTGATGCTGTTTTGCATATTGGCCTCCACACTGGGAGCGTGGGGACAGACAGAAGACGAGGGCGCAGTGGCCAGACCAGAGCGCAATTTGTCGAATGTGGTATTGCCGGGTGAGGGACATATCAACGTGGAAAGCCTGCTGAAGAACATCGACACGAAGATGGATATCAGCCGTCTGAGCCTCGCAGAGTGCCGTGTGCTGCGCAATGCGTTTGCGGCACGACAGGGATATGCGTTCATGGCGGGCGACCTAAGGTCCATCTTCATGACTACATCATGGTACGAGAACCTTATGTACGACCGCTTTGAGAAAGAGATGAACGCCATTGACAGCTATTATCAAGATAAGCCCGAAGGCTTCAGCATGAGTGACTCGGAGCAGAAAGCGTATCTGCAGAAGGTTGTTCCGTTGAAATACACCAAGGCCGAAACGGATTTCATGAAAAAGCTGAACGACCGTATAGCATACCTTTCGCAGCGGAATTTTGCCATTTCATCGGGGAAAATGGTCAATGTCGACAATCTCATCAACCCATGGCAACTGGAAAAGCCGAACCAGCGGCTGATGGATGCACTTGGAACCTACGGCTTTGCCATCGTGCCCAACAATTACGAGCAGCTGTTCCATGTTTACGAGCGCAACGACTACCACGATTTCCCGTCGTTTGTGACTACCGACCTTTATCTGCAGTTGTACCACATGTACTTCGACTGTCTGCTTCGCGAGGTGGAAGAGAAGAAAATGTACGGTTTCATCGAGCAGTTCTGCCAGCAGATGGAGACAGAGATGTTGAAACTCTGTGACTCGAAAAACAAGCCTATCAAGAATGCCGCCATCTACGATGCCACCTACTTTGCCATTGCCCGCAGTCTGATATCAGGCCTTTCCATCGATAAGACATCGGTTGGAACCAGTCCGCTGATACCCCAGAACTACCGTGACATGGCCGTAGAGGAAATCAACAGGGTAGAACATGCTCAGAATGATTTCTCCGAATTCCTCGAGTACCGCGAGGTGATGTTCAATTACAGTTTGTTCCGTCCACGCGGACACTACACCCGCACCGACTCGCTGAGCCGCTATTTCAAGGCAATGATGTGGCTGCAGACCGTACCGTTTGCAATCGAAAACGACAAGCAAATGAAACGGGCAGTACTCATGGCGCATGTCATTGGTGAGAACGAGAACCTGAAAGCAGCCTATCAGAGAATCAGCGATCCCATCACTTTCCTCATGGGACCCCCTGACAACATCAGCATTCTGCAGGTTTATGAGCAGAGAATGCGCATCATTTCTCCATTTGAGAAGTTCATGAAAAGGAAAAATGAACTCTCGATGCTTTTCAACATGCTCGAGACCTTAGCCCACCAACAGACTCGTATTCGCCCGAAGTTCCAACGCACCAGCAGCACAAAGGTTAACCTCCTGCCGCAACGCTACATGCCCGATGCGGAAGTGCTGCAGGAAATGGTCGACTGCGAAAACGAGCAAAGCCAGCGTGAAGCGCCCAAAGGACTTGACTTCTTTGCTGCCTTAGGCAATTCGGCTGCCGAGCGTATTCTCATCAACGAGCTGAAGGAAGATCAGCGCTGGGATGCTTTCAAGACAAACCTCGAGAAGATGAAGCAGCGAATGGGCGAGATTGAGTGGGACAAAAATGTCGCCACCCAGTGGATGAACGCCCTGGGAACCATGGTCGGAACCGGAAAAGGCAAGCCGATGGCCGATAAAATGCCGTATTTCATGCAATCGCCACAGTGGGCAAAGAAAGACCTGAATGCCGCACTGGCCTCTTGGGCAGAGTTGAAACACGATGCCATTCTCTATGCCAAACAGCCCATGGCTGCCGAATGCGGCGGTTACGGACCACCAGCTCCGATTATCAAGGCATATGTTGAGCCCAATATCGGTTTCTGGACGAAGGCTGTGGAACTGGCAGACGCTACCCTCTCAGTTCTGAAAAAGTACCATTTATCCACAGAATTTGCCGAGGATATCACTACACGTCTGAAAGAGCAGGCACTGTTCCTGCTCAATATTAGCCGCAAAGAACTCGACAACAAGAAACTCACCGAAGAGGAATACTACCAGTTGGAGGTTATCGGTGCTACTTTCGAGAATATCACACTCGATCTGATTCGTCGTCCGGACCAATGGTTGCAGGGTTGGAGCGATGTTCAGGGACCCGACAAGTCGCTGGCCGTGGTGGCAGATGTATACACCGCCAATGGCGACAACGTTCCTTCGGAGAAACATTCGGTGGTTTACGAGGCTGTCGGACCAGGAAATGACATCTATGTGGTGGTAGAGATTGACGGTTATCTGTACCTCATGCGCGGTGCGGTATTCTCTTATCGGGAGTTCCAGCGTGCCCTCAGCGCGCCCCGTATGACCGATGAAGAGTGGCAGAAAGAGCTGAAGGAACGACCAAAAACCGGCATTCCATCGTGGATGAACGAGATTCTGGTGCCTCTCGACGATGAGGTAAAGGACAATGAATATATCTTCTACAGTTCTGGATGCTAATACCAATCTAAATCTCTGGAACCATCAATAAGAACTCTAGAGCTATGCTTTGGGACTCTGGAGTTATATATTGGAAGTCTGGAGTTATACTTTGGAACTCTGGAGTTATACTTGAGAAGTCTGGAAACATAAGATAGAAACTCAGAGCTATGATTTGGAAGTTCAGGGTTATGATTTGTCTGCTGATAGGATTCATCATTGAAATCCTTGGGCTATCACCAGTATTTGGTGAGCCAAAGACCAATCATGACTCTGAACTTGCCATTCAAGACTCGTCTGTCGAAATAATATTTACGGGCGATTTACTGCTCGACAGAGGTGTCAGGCAAGTGATTCGACTACGGGGCGAAGATTATATTTTTGCCCATTCCATCGATAGTTTATTCGCGAAAAGCGACTATGTCGTGGCCAATTTGGAGTGCCCGGCAACACAGATTCAGTCACCTGTGTTCAAACAGTTTGTCTTCAGGGCAGAACCCAAATGGCTGGCGGTGCTGAAAAGACACGGTATTACTCATCTGAATATGGCCAACAACCACAGCATCGACCAAGGCCGTAAAGGATTGTTAGACACCAAACGCCAGATAGAGTTAGCAGGTATGACCGCCTTTGGTGCCGACAGCACGATGGAAAGTGCTGCCAAACCGTTATTAATCGACTCTGTTCCGCGCCGTATTTATGTCGTTCCTACCCTCCGCATGCCACTTGAGAATTTCGCTTATCTGCCTGACAAGCCGGGAGTCAGCATGGAAAGTATCGACACGCTGCTCCAACGGATTACTGCTTTGCGACAGAAAAACCCGCAATGCTATATCATTGTCTGCCCGCATTGGGGCATCGAACACCGTCTGCAGCCTACTTTTGACCAGCGAGTGGCAGCCCGGCGAATGATTGACGCGGGTGCCGACTGTATCATCGGGCATCACACCCACACCCTCCAGACCATCGAGACTTATCGCGGAAAGACCATTTATTACAGTATCGGGAACTTTGTTTTCGACCAAAATAAGCCTATCAATAGCAAAGCTGCACTCGTAAAATTGACCATTTCATCGCAATCGGCCGCCGTTGAGGCCCTGCCAATCGTCATCAAAGACTGCCAGCCGAGACTGTGTGAGTAACTGTTTTTCCAATCAGGCATCAATTAAGCTCTAATTAGCCATTAATTAAGCTTCAATCAGGCATCAATCGCACTGCAATCAGGCATTAATTAGAGTGTAATTAATCGGTTAGTTAGCCCTTAACTAGTTAACTAATTGCAAATTCATCAAAAAAAGGAAGGGGAATACCAAACATAAATTGCCCATTCTCATGCAGAAAATGGGCAATTTATCGAGTAAAACACTTGTCTCATCAGAAGCTCCGCAGCCAGGCACGTAGCTCCAGTTCCATCTCCAGATGATACTTAAAACTGTCGCGAATGCCCCAACCATGACCACCGGAAGGATAAACATGAAGCGATGCGGGCACATCGTGACGGTAGCACTCCACGTAATAGTTCACACCATTAGCGGGTACGACAGCATGGTCGTCGTCGCTCAAGGCAATAAAAGCGCGGGGTGTAACACGTGTCACCTGCAGGTCGTTACTGTATTTCTCCTCGGTTTTCTTTTTGGCATCACTACCCAGCAAGTTGTCGTGCGAGCCCTTATGAGTGAATGCCGGATCCATGGTGATGACGGGATAGAAAAGAATCTGGAAGTCGGGCTTGGCGTCTTTCACCGCGTGGGTGGCAATGGTCGATGCCAGGTGTCCGCCTGCCGAGAATCCCATAATGCCCACATCGGAAGGGTTGATATGCCATTGTGCGGCGTTGCGGCGCACCAGTCGCATGGCTTCCTCGGCATCGGAGATAGGCACCTCGAGTTTTCCATGAGGCATGCGGTACTTCAATACGATGGCTGCTATGCCCAGATTGTTGAAGAAAGCACCCCACTGGTAACCCTCATGGTCCATAGCCAGATGAGAATATCCACCCCCCGGACAGATGACCACGGCGCGCCCTGTGGCGTGTTTGGCATTCGGCAGATAGACACGCACGCGGGCCGTATCAGCCTTGTCGGAACTCTTCACGGCAGGTTTGCCTTCCCACAACTCCAAGTCGAAGGGCTTTTGCGCCATCGACGGCAACGAACATACCAGCAGGCACATCGTTATGAATGTCTTGAACATTTTCATTCGTCTTGTTTTTACGCTTTATTTGTTATTTTTTCAGCTTTTCAGTTGCAAAGATAGCTATTTTTTTGTAATATTGCAGACAATTATTGAAAAAGTAGAATGGTAAAAAAGTAAAAAGGAAGAATCATGGCTTTAAAACGATTCATAGCACTATCGGCACTCGTTGTCATGCTGACGGGCGCCCAGTCGAAAGTGAGACTGCCGCATATTCTTTGCGACAATATGGTTGTTCAGCAAAACACCGAGGTCCGGTTGTGGGGCTGGTCAAAGGCAGGTAAAACCATCCGGGTGACCACCTCGTGGGCAGATGATGTGTATACGGCCAAGGCCGGAAAGGACGGACGTTGGATTCTGACGGTGAAAACGCCCGTTGCCAGTTATACTCCGCTACAAATCACCTTCGACGACGGTGAGCCGTTGACTCTAAGCAACGTGCTCGCAGGCGAGGTTTGGGTGTGTGCCGGACAAAGCAACATGGAGATGCCGATGAAAGGATTCGGCAACTGTCCTGTAGAAGGATATAACGACGAGATTATCGATGCGCGCCAATACCGCGGAATACACTTTGTGAAGATTCCGAGCATCATGCGGATGACACCTCAGGAAGACGCACAGTGTGAGTGGAAAGAGGTGAATGCGGAAACCGTCGGTGATGCCTCGGCCACAGGTTATTTCTTCGCACAGGCCGTCAACCGTGCCCTCGACATCCCTGTAGGCCTCATCATGGCCAACAAGGGAGGCTCGCGTGTGGAGAGCTGGCTGACCAAGGAGAACCTGGAGAAGTACACCCAGGAGCCGACCGATTCGGACGGTATCGTGAAGTTCAAGCCACAATGGGACTATCACCGCGCAATGCTTTGGGGTAACGGAACGTTCAATCCCATACTAAACTACACCGTGAAGGGCATCCTCTATTATCAAGGGTGCTCGAATGTGGGCGACCCAGGCGACCAATACAGTGGGCGGTTGAAACTGTTGGTAGACCAGTGGCGCTCGCAGTTCGGCCTGGGCGAGATTCCGTTCTATTTCGTTGAGATTGCTCCCTACTGGTATGATAATGTGAATGGTGACGCGGGTGCACGCTTGCGTGAGCAGCAATTCAAGGCCTCAAAGCTGATTCCGAACAGCGGACTTGTATGTACCAACGACTTGGTTTATCCCTATGAGACCCAGCAGATTCACCCTGCCAAGAAACGGGAAGTGGGCAGGCGGCTGGCCTATCTGGCCCTGAACAAGACCTACGGAATGACCACAATAGGCTGTCTGAGTCCCTCGTTCAAGGAGATGAAGATTGTAGAGGACAAGATACATATCTATCTCGACAACAATATCGGTGGCTTCAGCCGTTTCGAGGACATACAAGGCTTCGAGCTGGCCGGCGACGACCATGTTTTCCATCCTGCCAAGGCCGAGCATTTCTGGCAACCGGGTGGCGGCAATTTGAATGAGACCATCCGCCTCTCATCACCCGACGTGAAAAAACCTGTTGCCGTGCGCTACTGCTTTAAGAACTTCCAAATCGGAAACCTGAAGAATGCGGCAGGACTTCCCTTGTTCCCTTTCCGTACGGATAACTGGTAGAAGAAGTCCTGAAATCCATATAAACTCCTTATAAACATCAACTGAAAACACATAGAAATGAAGAAACTATTAACAATCGTTATTATTCTGCTCGTGGCCGTTCTGATGACACAGACTGTGCCCGACAAGCGTGCCCACAAAGAAGCCATGATGAAAGCCGTTAAGGAATTGGTGGACGAAGAGGCCGAGAACCGTGGTTTCAAGGACAATGGCCTGACCCGTATCGGCAAGAGCATTGTCAACTCTGCCATCGAGACGGCACTGAACAGCAAGCTGAAAGTGGACAATTACTACCTTTTCAACACCACACACATCCGTCAGGGAGACGAGAACAAACTGCTCTCGGTGGGCATTTTCGGTCATGTATTCACCTTCGACAAGAAAATGTTGCGCGAGGCACTGGAGAAAGGCAAGAAGGTAGAGGATGAAGAAGAGGAAGAAAATTAGAAAAAACTGCAGTTTACCAAATGAGTCATCCACTGGAAAAGTTCGGCTACTGTCCTGTATGCGGCAGTAGCCGGTTTGAGATACACAATTTCAAAAGTAAGAAATGCCAGGACTGCGGATTCACCTATTATGGCAATCCGAGCGCTGCTAACGTGGCGTTTATCGTCAATCCGGCCAACGAACTGCTCGTGGTACGCCGCAAAAAAGAACCTGCCAAAGGCACACTTGACCTGCCGGGCGGGTTCACCGATATGGACGAGACGGGTGAGGAAGGTGTCATGCGCGAGGTGAAAGAGGAGACCGGCCTCAACGTCGACCGTGCCGTCTATGTGTTCAGCATCCCGAATCTCTACCGATACAGCGGCATGGACATCAACACGCTCGACATGTTTTTCCGCTGTGAGGTGAAAAACACGACACAAGTCAGCGCCATGGACGATGCCGAGGAGGCCCAATGGATTCCCATCAGCCAGTTGAATGCCGACGACTTCGGTCTGCGGTCAATTCGCGAGGGTATCAAACGGTTTCAAGAACTATACAAAAAAGAGCCATAAGAACGGTTTTAGATAAAGGACTATCAGATTACTTGACCGTTAAAAAAACTAAAAACTCTCTATTTAATAAGGTGTATGCAAAACTTTTGTGTACTTTTGCGCCCTAAAAACTAAAGTATACCAAAAGATGACAAAAGAAAACTTAGTTATCGTAGAGAGCCCAGCGAAGGCCAAGACTATCGAGAAATTCTTGGGAGAGAACTATAAAGTGATGTCGAGCTACGGGCATATCCGCGATTTGAAAAAGAAAGAAATCAGCATAGACACAAACACTTTCACTCCGGATTACGAGATACCCGACGAGAAGAAAAAACTGGTATCAGAGCTCCGCAGTAACGCCCAAAAAGCCCAGAAGGTGTGGCTGGCTTCCGATGAAGACCGTGAGGGAGAAGCCATCAGCTGGCACTTATGCGAGGTACTGGGTCTGGATGAGGAAAAGACAAACCGCATCGTATTCCACGAGATTACAAAACCTGCCATTCTTGATGCTATTGAGCATCCACGCCACTTAGACATGAACCTGGTAAATGCCCAGCAGGCACGCCGCGTGCTGGACCGTTTGGTCGGTTTCAAGTTGTCGCCTGTGCTCTGGCGCAAGGTAAAACCGGCTCTCAGTGCCGGACGCGTGCAGAGCGTAGCCGTACGCTTAATCGTGGAACGCGAGCGTGAGATTCAGAATTTCAAGAGCGAGCCATACTATCGTGTGAACGCTATTTTCGCCTTGCTGTCTGCCGATGGCAGTGCCTCCGAGGTAAAGGCAGAGCTCGACACTCGTTTCAAGACCCACGATGAGGTCATCCAGTTCCTCGAGATGTGTAAGGATGCCAAGTTCACGATCAGCTCCGTGTCGAAGAAGCCCTTGCGCCGCACACCCGCACCTCCTTTCACAACATCGACCCTACAGCAGGAGGCTGCCCGCAAACTGGGCTTTACCGTGAGCCAGACCATGATGGTTGCCCAGCATTTATATGAGAACGGACGCATCACATACATGCGTACGGACTCGGTAAACCTCTCTTCGCTCTGCGTGAATGCCAGTAAAGCTGAGATTATCAACCTCTACGGAGAGGAATACAGCAAACCACGCCAGTATCACACCAGTTCGAAGGGTGCGCAAGAGGCTCACGAGGCCATCCGTCCTACCTACATGAACATGACTGAGATTGAGGGTACTTCACAGGAGCGCCGTCTCTACGATCTCATCTGGAAACGCACTGCTGCCAGCCAGATGGCCGATGCCGAGATAGAGAAGACAACCGTAGAGATTACGATTGAGAATCCCGGTGCCTTGCAGGCATCACCGGTTAATTCGAAATTCATCGCCACCGGCGAGATTGTCAAGTTCGACGGTTTCCTGAAAGTGTATCGTGAGTCCGTAGACGACGATAGCGAGCAAGAGGACGAGTTCTCACATATTCTTCCACCGATGAAGAAAGGCGAGGAACTGATTCGCCGTGAGATTGTCGCCACCGAGCGCTTCAGTCAAGGTCCGTTGCGCTATACCGAGGCCAGCCTGGTGCACAAGCTGGAAGAACTGGGCATCGGTCGTCCGTCAACCTATGCACCCACCATCTCGACTATCCAACAGCGCGAGTATGTGCAGAAAGGCGACAAGAAAGGCGAGACACGCACCTTTGAGGTAGCCACACTGAAAGGTATCAAAATTGATGTGAAGCAAAAGAAGGAAATCGCAGGCTCCGACAAGGGAAAACTGCTGCCTACCGATATCGGCATCGTGGTTAACGATTTCCTGATGGAGCACTTCAAGGATATCATGGACTACAACTTCACGGCACGTGTGGAGCAGCAGTTCGACCGTATCGCCGAGGGAGACAAGGAGTGGCAGAAGATGATGAAAGACTTCTACAAGAAGTTTGAGCCCACTGTCGAGAAGACCATGAACGAGCGCAGCGAGCATAAAGCCGGTGAGCGCGAACTTGGTATTGACCCGAAGACGGGCCGTCCCGTGTTTGTAAAGATAGGCCGTTTCGGACCTGTAGTACAGATTGGTACAGCCGAAGACTCCAACAAGCCGCAGTTTGCACAACTGCCTGCAAACCTGAGCATGGAGACCGTCGCGCTCGACGAGGCTCTGGAACTGTTCAAACTGCCACGCACCGTAGGTGAGTTTGAGGGAAGTCCGGTTGTTATCGGTACTGGCCGTTTCGGTCCTTATGTCATGCACAACAAGAAGTTTGTGTCGCTGCCGAAGGACGAGGATCCCATGACCATCACGCTCGAAACATCGGTCGCACTGATAGAGCAAAAACGTATGCAGGAGCGTCAGCGCCACATCAAAGGCTTTGAGGAAGAGCCGAAACTGGAAATCCTGAACGGACGCTACGGACCCTACATTGCATACGACGGGAAGAACTACCGTCTGCCGAAAAACATGCACGAGAAAGCAGAGCAACTGACGCTCGAGCAGTGTATGGATATCATCAAGAGCGTACCGGAAAAGAAAAAATAATGATCCGAATCATTATTATAGGCTACATGGGAGCTGGCAAGACAACCGTCGGAAAGGCTCTATCGAAAGAGTTGGGCATACCCTTCTACGACCTCGACTGGTATATCGAGAGCCGCATGCGCAAGACCGTGAAGCAATTGTTTGATGAACGGGGTGAGGAAGGTTTCCGCCGCATTGAGCGCAATATGCTGCACGAAGTGGCCGAGTTCGAGAACGTCATTGTCAGCTGCGGAGGCGGCACACCCTGCTTCTTCGATAACATGGAGTACATGAACCGGCAGGGCGAGACGGTCTACCTGCAGGCCAGTCCGGAGGTCCTCTACGGTCATCTGCTCATGGGAAAGGGCGTGCGCCCGCTTCTGTTAGGCAAGAGCAAGGAAGAACTGATGGTCTATATCAAGGAACAACTGCAGAAGAGAGAACACTTTTACTCGCAGGCACGCCACACACTGAATGTAGACTTGATGGATAATTTCGAGAAAATAAAAATCAGCGTGCAGCAAGTGCGCGGACTATTGGGAATCTAACAACATACTCATTAACCAATCAGACCAAATAGGCTAACATGAAGAAATGGACGATTGAAGATTCGAAGGAACTCTACAACATCAACGGTTGGGGTACTTCTTATTTTGGCATTAACCCACAGGGTAACATCTATGTCACTCCTTGTAAGGACGGAACACAGATAGACATCCGTGAGGTGATGGACGAACTGTCTCTCCGCGACGTTCAGTCGCCTGTATTATTGCGTTTCCCCGATATTCTTGACAACCGTATCGAGAAGACCTGGAGCTGCTTCAAGAAAGCTTCGGAAGAGTATCAGTACAAAGGTGAGAACTATGTTGTCTACCCGATTAAGGTCAATCAGATGCAACCTGTTGTCGAGGAAATCATTTCTCATGGCCGGAAGTTCAATCTCGGACTTGAGGCCGGCTCAAAACCCGAGCTGCATGCGGTGATTGCCATGCAGTGCCAGAGCGACTCCATCATCGTCTGCAACGGCTATAAAGACCAGAGTTACATCGAGCTGGCGCTGCTGGCACAGAAGATGGGCAAGCAGATCTTTATCGTCGTGGAGAAAATGAACGAACTGGATCTGATTGCGCGTGAGGCTAAAAAACTCAACGTACGTCCAAACATCGGTATCCGCATCAAACTGGCCAGCTCGGGAAGCGGCAAATGGGAAGAGAGCGGAGGCGACGCATCGAAATTCGGACTGACCAGTGCTGAGCTGCTGGAGGCCCTCGACCTGCTCGACAAGAAGGACATGCGCGACTGCCTGCGACTCATCCATTTCCATATAGGATCGCAGATTACCAAGATACGCCGTATCCAGACAGCCTTACGCGAGGCGTCACAATTCTACATCCAGCTGCACAAGATGGGCTACAACGTTGATTTTGTTGACTGCGGAGGCGGACTGGGTGTCGATTATGACGGTACACGCTCGCCATCGAGCGAGAGCTCGGTGAACTACTCCATCCAAGAGTATGTGAACGACTGTATCTACACATTTGTAGATGCCGCCAACAAAAACAACCTGCCCCACCCCAACATTATCACCGAAAGCGGCCGTTCGCTGGCTGCACATCACTCCGTATTGGTGATTGATGTGCTGGAGACTGCCTCGCTGCCAGAGATGCCTGAGGAGTTTGAGCCCGACGAGAACAGCCATCAGCTGGTAAAAGACCTCTATGATATATGGGATAATCTGTCGGCACGCAACGTGCTGGAAGACTGGCACGATGCCGAGCAGATTCGCGAGGAGGTGCTCGACTTGTTCGCCCATGGTATCGTCGACCTGAAGACACGCGCCGAGATTGAGGCCATGTATTGGAGCGTCTGCCACGAGATCAACGCCTTGGCCAAGAATCTCAAACACATTCCTGAGGAACTGATGAACATCGACAAGTTGCTGGCCGACAAATATTTCTGCAACTTCTCACTGTTCCAAAGCCTTTCCGACTCATGGGCTATCGACCAGTTATTCCCCATCATGCCGATACAAAGGCTCGACGAGCGTCCTACCCGCAACGCAACTCTGCAGGACATTACTTGTGACTCCGACGGAAAGATTGCCAATTTCGTGACCAACCGGCACAACTCACACTCACTGCCCGTACATGCTCTGAAGAAAAACGAGCGCTACTATCTGGGAGTTTTCCTCGTAGGTGCTTATCAGGAGATACTGGGTGACATGCACAATCTGTTCGGCGACACTAACGCTGTGCATATTTCAGTGAAAGACGGTGGCTATCATATCGACCAGATTATCGATGGTGAGACGGTCGCCGAAGTGCTCGACTATGTACAGTACCAGCCGAAGAAACTGGTTCGCCAGCTGGAAGTCTGGGTAGCCAAGAGCGTCAAACAGGGAAAAATCACGCTCGAAGAGGGCAAGGAATTCCTCTCTAACTATCGCTCAGGCCTCTACGGCTACACCTATCTGGAATAATACGGAACGGAACGAGCGGGTCAGGGAAAACTGATTTGTTCAGGAATAATAGTAAATCCTGCATCTCAAGCATGCAAACCAGAATGAAAGAAAAGCTAACTATCGTAAAAGTCGGCGGTGCAGTTGTCGAGGACGAGGAACAGCTCAGCCTGCTCCTGCAGAACTTCAGTGCCATACCAGGCCGTAAAGTACTCGTACACGGTGGTGGACGCCGTGCCACACAAATGGCCAAGAGTCTCGGCATCGAGAGCCAGATGGTTAACGGACGGCGCATCACCGATGCCCGGATGCTGCAGGTGGTCACCATGGTCTATGGCGGACTGGTGAACAAGAATCTTGTGGCCCGTCTGCAAGCCAACGGCGTCAACGCATTAGGACTGACCGGTGCCGACATCGATGTCATTCATTCTCATAAACGTCCTTTGAAGGATGGTGTGGATTTCGGTTTTGTAGGTGATGTGGAAAGAGCTGATGGAAAGACGCTCAGCCAGCTCATCGAGATGGGCATCACCCCCGTCATGGCACCTCTGACGCACGACGGTCACGGACAGATTCTGAACACCAATGCCGACACTATTGCGGCAGAAACGGCCAAGTCGCTGGCTCCCTACTACGACGTGACACTCATCTACAGCTTCGAGAAGAAAGGTGTGCTCAGCAATCCCGACGATGACGACAGTGTGATTCCCGTCATCACTCGGCAGGATTTCGACCGATATGTGGCCGACGGCACCGTGGCTGGCGGCATGATTCCCAAACTCGAGAATGCTTTCGACGCCATCAGCGCGGGCGTCTCGTGCGTCAATATCACACTGGCAACAGCCATCGACGGACTGCATGGCACCATGATTAAATAGTTAACAAAATACAAAATGGGGCTTTCGGGCCTCTTTTTTGTAACTTTCCTCTATCCCATTCGTCTTTAACTAAGAGAGCCAATGAAAGAAATCACTTTCCGCAACGATGTATTGCCGTTGAAAAACGAGCTCTACCGACTGGCACTTCGCATCACAATGAACCGTGAGGAGGCCGAGGATATCGTGCAGGAAACACTGATTAAAGTCTGGAACAGGCGCAACGAATGGGAAAACATCGAGAGTATTGAGGCTTATAGCCTGACCGTTTGCCGAAACCTGGCGCTCGACGCCATCAAAAAAATGGGAAACCAAGTGGAATCCATCGAGACAATCGGTATCGACTCTGTCGACAAATCATCGACTCCCTACGAGCAAATGATGCACAAAGACCGCATCTCACTGGTCAGACAACTCATCGACTCACTGCCCGAAAAACAACGGAGCTGCATGCAACTGCGCGACATTGAGGGCAAACCCTACAAAGAAATAGCCACCGTGCTGGGCATCACCGAGGAGCAAGTGAAAGTAAACATCTTCAGAGCCCGCCAGGCCATCAAACAGAAATATCAAGAATACGAACAATATGGACTATAAGTACATCGAGCAACTGCTGGAGCGCTATTGGAAGTGCGAGACTTCTCTTGAGGAAGAGGAGATTCTTCGTGCATTCTTTAGTCAGAAAGACGTTCCCGCCTCTCTGCTTCCTTACAAGGACTTGTTCTCTTACGAACTGTCTGAGAAGAAGCAGAACGTGCTTGGCGACGACTTCGACAAGCGCATGCTGGAGATGATCGATGAGCCCAAACCTGTCAAGGCACGCACCATCACGATGACCCACCGCCTCATGCCCCTCTTCAAGGCAGCAGCCATGGTGGCTATCATCCTCACATTGGGCAATGCGGCACAAGTGGCTTTCTACCAGGAAGACGAGCCCGCAGCAGTGGCAGGCTATCAGCATCAGACAGATGGCATCTCAGTGGCCATGAGCGATTCCATCGTCGGCGACACGCTCAAGCAGAGCAACGCCGAGGTCACCATCCAGCCTATTGATGCTAACATTCTCAAATAGATATATTTCTATGCTTTCTCTATAAAAATCATGTTTAGTAAAACAATTAATGAAACTGTGAAGTTTCTATTTCTCTCAAATTTTTCATAACATACTAACGTAAGAAAAGGGACAAGGCTCAAGCGGAGAACCAGTCCCTTTTAATTTTTGTATTTGCCATCTCTTGACAGCTACAAAACGATTCCTTTCTAATTGATTAACCAATTAAGTTGCAATTGATGACCAATTGCCTTTCTATTAATGCCTGATTGCGCGCTAATTAATGCCTAACTCGAGTGTAATTTATCGACTGATTACAACCTAATCAATGCCTGATTGGAAAAAGCAGGGAAACGGACTGTTATCTCAATGATTGAGATTGACAAGAAGTTACATCCGAAGCAACACAGGTAAGGCGCAGTTCTCCTTCCGCCTCCTGTCCACATGCAATCGCTGAATCGGTTGGTCGTCTATGCAAGGTGTTTTTTATCTTCTGTTGCGCAGAATTACAAAATAATTCATTAACTTTGCAACAAATAATGAATGATTGCTTGCATGGAAGACAATTTCGATATCCGACAAGAACGTTTCTCATCTAACGAAAAGGACTTTGAGAACGCCCTCCGCCCGCTGCGATTCAACGATTTCAGCGGCCAGCTGAAGGTGGTGGAGAATCTGGAAGTGTTTGTCGAGGCAGCCAAATATCGTGGCGAGCCACTCGACCACACCCTGCTTCACGGCCCTCCCGGACTGGGAAAGACCACGTTGTCGAACATTATCGCCAACGAACTGGGCGTGGGATTCAAGATTACGAGCGGACCCGTGCTCGACAAACCCGGCGACCTGGCCGGTATCCTTACGTCGCTGGAGCCTAACGACGTGCTCTTCATCGATGAGATTCACCGCCTTTCGCCAGTGGTGGAAGAATATCTCTATTCTGCCATGGAGGACTACCGCATCGACATTATGATCGACAAAGGCCCTTCAGCCCGCAGCATTCAGATTGACCTGAACCCCTTTACCCTGGTGGGAGCAACAACCCGCAGCGGTCTGCTTACGGCTCCATTGCGCGCCCGTTTCGGCATTAACATGCACCTGGAGTACTACGAGCCCGAAACGCTGACGAAGATTATCTTGCGCTCGGCCAAGATTCTGCAAGTACCTATCGATGATGACGCAGCCGTAGAGATTGCCCGACGCAGCCGTGGAACGCCACGTATTGCGAACGCCCTGTTGCGCCGTGTACGCGATTTTGCCCAAGTGAAAGGTACCGGTCGCATCGACATGAGAATCGCCAAGATCGCCTTGACGGCACTGAACATCGACCAATACGGTCTCGACGAGATAGACAACAAGATTCTGCTGACGATTATTGATAAGTTCCAGGGTGGCCCTGTGGGCATTACGACCATCGCCACAGCCATCGGAGAGGACAGCGGAACGGTGGAGGAAGTGTACGAGCCATATCTCATCATGGAGGGATTCATCAAGCGGACACCCCGTGGACGTATGGCCACCGAGTTGGCTTACCGCCATTTCGGGCGGAATCCTTACAAAGGGAACATCATGACTCCCGGTCTATTCGACGATTGAACACAAACGATTACTGCCATGTCTTTCCCACGAAACATATCCTTGTATCTCACGACAGGTGCCTGCTGCCTGCTGCTGTTGTGTGCCTGTCATAAAAAAGACGACACAGACGTCAGCCAGGAAGAGCGTGCCACGCTGAGTGAGACCATCAAGGAATACAACAATCTTGGAAAGAAATGCCGCGATGACAGCGAATTTGACAAAGCTATCGAGTATCATAAGAAGGCCCTCGACATAGCAACTCAACTGGAAGACACTGTCAGCATGGTTCAGGCCCTGAACCAGATAGGCACCAACTTCAGGCGGCTGGGCATCTTAGACGAGGCCTCGGAGTATCATCAGCGTGCATTGCATTACACCATGTACTATCACGACGACACCAGTAAGGTAGCCCTAAAGAACAGGGTGACATCGCTGAACGGACTGGGTAATATATACATGACGCTCAACAACTATCAGGCAGCCGACAGCGTGCTGCGTCTGGCTCTCGCTGGCGAAACCAAGTTGGGCAGTTCCCTGGGGCAAGCCATCAACTATGCCAACCTCGGTCATATCATGGAAGAATGTGGCAAACGCGACTCCGCATGGGCTTACTTCCGTCTGTCATACACAAAAAACAAAGAGGCTAAATCGGATATCGGCATGGCCTTATGCCACCGCCATTTCGGAAACATGTACGAGAAAGAAGGCTTTCCCGACTTGGCTTTGCGGGAATACACCACTTCTTTGGAGATGATGAAGAAGGCAGGCGACCGTTGGCACTGGCTGGAATCGTGCACCGAACTGGCACGTTTTTTCATCAGCAAGGGTGATATGGCTGCCGCAAAGAACTATCTTGATCAGGCAAATACGATTGCAGAGCGTATTAACTCGAAAGAACATCTGGCCGAGGTTCACAAACAGTATTACAGGATGTTTGCCGCTCAGGGCAATTACCGATTGGCACTTGACCATTTCACAAAGTCGACCCAGCTGAAGGACAGCCTGCTCGACATGTCGAAAATCAACCATATCCAGGACATGCGCATCAATATGGAGCGCGACCAACAGAAAAGAGAACTCGAGATCTTGCGAGAGAATTACGAGATTGGGCGTACAACCAAGCGCGCGATAAATGCGTTTCTGGCCACCTTGCTGGCACTGGCTCTGGTAATCATTGCCTTCATGTGGTATATCCTGCGCACACGTATCCGAAAAGTACGCACATTACAACAGCTGGAAACTACGAAAGAAAACTTCTTCACGAATATCACGCATGAGTTCCGCACTCCGCTGACGGTAATTTTAGGACTGGGCGACCAGATACAGAAGCAAAAGGCCGCCGACATTGAGGAGATTCATTCGTCGGCAAAGATGATTGTCAGACAGGGCGACAGTCTCTTACGGCTGATCAACCAACTACTCGACATCTCAAAGGTAAAGTCGGCTGTAGGTACACCTGAATGGCGGTCGGGCAATATCGTTACGTATATCTATATGCTCATCGAGAACTACCAACAGTATGCCAAGAGCAAAAGTATTGAGCTTTCGTACACCCATCAGGAACAGAATATCATGATGGACTTTGTGCCCGACTATATCAACAAGATTTTCAGCAACCTTATTACCAATGCCATCAAGCATACGGATAAATACGGAAAGGTGAATGTCACAGTGGAATCGGTAGGCAATGAGCTCAGAATCAAAGTTTTCGATACTGGATGCGGCATACGGCCAGAGGATCTCCCACATATCTTCGAACCCTTCTTCCAAGCAAGCGACGACAGCACAAACATTGGAACGGGCATCGGCCTTTCACTGGTCAAGATGGTGGTCGACGCAATGAACGGCAAAGTGAGTGTGGAAAGCCAAGTGGGCAAAGGTACAACCTTATACATACACCTGCCACTGAAACACGGACACCAAATCTGGCAGCCAGTCAATGATGTGCAGACGCTCTCTGTTCCTATCCCCGAGGAGATTGAGCTTAACGACAGCCCGTCCGACAAGGAAGGACAAATGCCGGCATTGCTGATCGTAGAGGATAATGCTGAGGTAGCAAGCTATATAGGCTCAGCATTGCGCAACCATTACCGCATCTATTATGCCAAAGACGGTGCCGAGGGACTTGACAAGGCCAAAGACATCATGCCCGAGCTCATCATTACCGACATTATGATGCCTGTGATGGATGGAAATGAGTTCTGCAGAGAAGTCAGGGCATCCGACATCCTAAACCACATCCCCATCATAGTTATCACGGCCAAGAACACAGAAGAATCCCATATTGAGAGCCTCACAGCGGGAGCTGACGCCTATCTTGTGAAACCGTTCAATACCGACGAGCTCAATATCCGGGTGAAAAAACTGCTGGAACAACGGAGAATACTGCGCAGGAAATATACCAGTCCGCTTTCCGACGATGCCGACGGTTACACGAAACTCAACAATATGGAACGTGATTTCCTTAACCGTTTTGTCGATGTCGTTCATGCTCAGCTGTCACAAAGCCGACAGGATGTGGAGACGATTGCCTCGAAACTAAACATGAGCCGCTCTCAACTGAACCGAAAGATGCTGGCCATCACCGGTTGCAACACCACCACTTATATCTCCCAACTGCGTATCTCGAAGGCAAAACGCTTGCTGGATGCCGAGCCGGGAATGTCGATTGGCGATGTAGCGATGAAATGTGGATTTGAGGATATGGCCTATTTCAGCCGTATCTTTAAGCAAATGACACAAATGACGCCCTCACAATACAGAAAGAGAGTGAAGTAAGATTTGTATTTTTATTTTGCTGAAATTCAGCGACTTATTATCATTGTATGCATTTTTAGTACAATTTTTAGAACACAGAAAGATTGAAAAATCCAAATATTTGAGTGAATTTTCCTATCTTTATTTCTAAAAAATGCCTACCTTTGCAACACAATAAGTAGTAACATTTTTTGGCGAAGAGTCGTTAATTATTATTAGAAACTTGAGTTAATTTAGTAAGTAGTAGTTTATGAAGGCGTTAATCGTGAGATTAGTGCCTTTTTTTTTGTCTCTAACCGGAAAATATATTATCTTTGCAGCATGAGAATAGCAATATTTGTAGGCAGTTTCGACCCTTTTACAGTGGGTCATGACTCCATTGTGCGCCGTGCCCTGCCGCTTTTCGACCGGCTGGTCATTGGAGTGGTGGGCGACAACGTACACAAACCCGACATGTGTCCTGCTGTGGAACGCATGCGAGTGATTGAAGAACTTTATGCCGACGAGCCCGCCATCGAGGTTAAACCCTACTATGGCCTGGCTGTAGATTTTGCCCGTGAGCAGGGTGCCGCCTATATCATTAAAGGTGTGAGGTCGGTGAAAGACTTTGAGTATGAGCGCGAACAAGCTGATATTAACCGTCAGATCAGTGGCATGGAGACCATTTTACTTTTTGCCGAACCGCATCTGGCCAGTGTCAGCAGCACGGTTGTGCGTGAGTTAAGGCACTTTGGCCAGGACGTCAGCATGTTTCTTCCTGTTAAAAAGACTGCAAAATCATAAACTATCAAGCACTTAAACCTTACGGAATGATTACATACAATACAGACGGTGTGAAGATGCCGAACATCAAAAAGCGCGAGACGACAGCCTGGATTCGGGCTGTGGCAGCTACCTACGGTCGCAAAGTGGGCGAGATTGGCTATATGTTCGTCAACGACGATAAGATTCTGGAGGTGAACCGCGAGTATCTCGGACACGACTACTACACCGATATTATTACTTTCGACTACGATGAGGACGATGTCATCAGCGGCGACTTGGTCATCTCGTTGGACACGGTTCGCAGCAATGCCGAGGGTCTCCAGAAAGACTACGATGAGGAACTGCACCGCGTCATTATCCATGGCGTACTCCATCTCTGCGGCATCAACGACAAAGGCCCTGGAGAGAGAGAAATCATGGAGGCCGCCGAGAACTGTGCGCTGGCCATGAGGAAACAGTAGTTTTTTGCTGTTTCAGACAAGAAGCAGCATCAGAAGAATCGCAAGCAGACGATTGATATCAAATAACAAAGCAACGGGACAGCTATCATCAGACAGCTGTCCCGCTTATATTCAATAAACTTTTCTGTATTTGAGAGAGATTATTCTATCTATATTTGAGAAAGATGATTCTATCTTACTGATGAGTCTGACCGCCATCGCGCGGACCTCTCTGACCGCCACGCATGCCGCCTCTGCCACCACGGAATCTGCTCTGCTCGTCTTCCTGGTACTTTTTGTACTGCTCTTCGGTCATGATTTTCTTCAGTTCGGCACCATAAGCCTCGCGGTTCTTACGCATTTCCTCCATCTGCTTACGCATCTCTGTACGCTGCTCCTCGGTCATCTCAGGACGCTGGCCACCTCTGTTGTTGTCGCCACCACCCATATTAGGACGCTGACCAGGGCGCATGCCGCCACCCATTCCAGGACGCATGCCACCTCCGCCACGGCGCATTCCCATGCCTGGGCCACCGATTTTATCGGCATACTCGGTATTCAGTTTCAGTAACTTGGCTTTCTGCTTGTCGTCCAGTCCGTAGCGCTGTACCATCATATCCGTACGACGCTGAGTCATTTCTGTCTTGTCAGGCATCTGACGTTTGTTATCCTTTTTCTGCTCATCCTGAGCCATTGCTGCGCTGCTCATCATGATAACGGCAGCCATCGTGAAAATTGCTTTCTTCATATTCTTGTTGTTTAATGATTATTTTTTATTTTTGAGTTGCAACTGAATATAAGACGAAGCAAAAGTGCTGACGTTTAAGCCATTAACAAAAATTAGTCGGAATAAACATTTTATTCCACTTTCCTCATGTTGAGATGCAGCTGGTAAATTGCCGGTACAAAAATACAGAGCGAGAAAAGAATACTCAGCATCATGCTCTGCTGATTTCCTCCAAAAAGATCCGACAGATGATCCGTTTGTCCTGGAAGCAAGTTCTCGCCCACATAAGCCACCGTATTGTTGACCCAATGGTACACAATTCCCGGAATAATACTGCCCGTTCGCCAGTACATCCAGCCCAGCAACAGACCAACAAGGAAGGCATGGAGCATCTGTGCGGGATTTAAGTGAGCCAGAGAGAACAGCAGTGCCGACAAGATGATGGCCACCCAAGGTTTTCTCGTTCCATTCAACAAGGAACGAAGAGCTGCTCCACGGAACACAAACTCCTCGGCAATAGGTGCGAACAGGCCCACGGCGAAATATCCCCAACGGTTACTGAGAATATCCTCAAACTCATCTTCTATGAAATTAGGGAGTTCGGGCAGCACATCCTGCAGCCATAACGAAGGTAAAATGGCACCTAATGCCGCCAAGGCAGACCAGATGAGTACCACCCAAGGGCGAGACCGCATGTATTTACGGTTCACTGGTGTCCACCGACACCACGCAAACACGACGATTACGACTAAGCTAAATAACGAAAGAGAAGCAATATACATCCCCGTGCTCAACTTCGATTGTCCTAACAGATTGTTCGCCAAAGAGAAAAGACTGGTGACGACAACCTGAATAAACAAGAACATCACCACATAAAACAATGCTTTCTTCATATCTTCTAAATCATAAATATCAAACTCATTACCGTAACCCCAGCAACCGAATTCTCTTATTTCTGGGCAGAGAAAATCCTCTCCACTTCCTGTTCGTCCAAAATCAGCTGCTCACGAAGCTCCGAAGCACTGCTGAAACGCTGTTCTGCCCGCAGGCGCTTGATGAACGAGATGGTCAGCAACTTGCCGTAGATATCCTCTGAGAAATGCAGGATATGGGTCTCCAACGACAATTTGTTCTCACCGAAAGTGGGTCTGGTGCCAATATTCATCATGCCCTGCAACTGCTGGCCGGAGCCTTCCACATGCACCAAGACGGCATAAACGCCAGGAGCAGGTATCAGTTTCCGTGCGTCATCCGGTTCGATATTAGCTGTCGGAAAGCCCATCTTGCGGCCTTCCTTTACGCCTCCTACCACTTTGCCTGTCACCGTATAGATATACCCCAGACAGCGGTTGGCAAACTCCACCTCCCCTTCTGAGACAAACGAGCGTACCACCGACGAACTGATATTGACCTTGTTGAGTTGGAAAGCATCACTATGAATCACCTCGATACCCATCTCCCGCCCGTAGCGGACATAGTCGTCGAAGCCCTCCTCTCGGTTATGACCGAAACGGTTGTCGTAGCCAATATACAGTTTCGCCACATTCAGCTTGTCTTTCAGCACCTGCTGCATGAACTCTCGGGCAGTCAAGGCGGCCAACTCGGGCGTAAACGACAGCACCTCGCAGCGGTCAATACCCGTCTGCGACAACCGGAAGAGTTTCTCTTCGGGCGTGCTCAGCATGCGCGGCTGGTAGTTACTGCCCAACACCTCACGTGGATGACGGTCGAAAGTAATCACCATCGACTGCATTCCCGAGGCAGCAGCCTCTTCTCTCAGGCGGCTGATCAGATACTGATGACCACGGTGCACCCCGTCGAAAAAGCCGATAGTGGCCGCATATGGGGTTTTGGTCGATGGATGATGGTTGTTGTTACTATATTGCATTTCTCAGTCTTAGATTCCGATTCTTAGCTTTTACTATTAATATCTGACTTTTTGTCTCTAACTCTCATGACTCCCCGATAGATCTCCCCTATCCACAAAACTACCGATGTGGCAGCAAAAATCTTAACCCATTGGAGGAGCGACAGCGGAACCGTACGGAACATCCTACCGCCAAAAGTAACGATAAGCCACTGTCCGAACAGTATCATCACCAGCACGAGGAGCAAACCGCGGTCGGCATACAGGCGGCGGAAAGCCGAATGAGAAGAGCCGAGGGTCTTGGCATTTAACAGATTCCACCACTGCAGCATGACAAAAGTAGTGAAGAAAACTGTCAGTTCTTGCATCTGAACGCCAAACTCAACGTCGTCGTGCAGGTAGTAATAAAACATTGCGAACAACAAGATGAAGAACAAAACGCCGATAGAGAGGATGCCTCTCCACATTGCGCGCGTAATAATAAAGGCATTGCGCGGGCGGGGCTTGTCTTTCATCACCTCGCGGGAAGGCGGCAACGAGGCCAGGGCCATCGCCGCAAACGTGTCCATAATGAGGTTCACCCACAGTATCTGGGTCACTGTCAACGGCAGTTCGGTGCCTATCAGCGAGCCTCCGAGCACCAGCAACAGGGCGGTTACGTTGACCACCAGCTGGAAAAAGAGGAATCGTTGGATATTCTTATACAGCGAGCGGCCCCACATCACGGCATTCACAATCGAGCGGAACGAGTCGTCGAGCAGCGTCATATCGCTCGCCTCCTTGGCCACACTCGTACCACTGCCCAGCGAGAGTCCCACATGCGCGTGGTTCAGAGCAGGCGCATCATTCGTTCCGTCGCCCGTAACCGCCACTATCTCGCCTTGTTTCTGCAGTATCTGCACCAGCTTTTGTTTGTCGGAAGGACGCGCACGACTCATCACCTTCAGCGTTTTCACGCACGCGAGTGCCTCCTCGTCGGTCATTGCCGAGAACTCTGCTCCTGAAATCGATTGCAACTGACAACTGCGAGAAGCCACCTCTGTGGCAAGATGGGCCGTTCTCTGTTGCGAAAAGTCATCGTTGCTCATCGTTCTCTTATTGCCAATCGCGTCCAGACTCTTTCCGGTTTCCTGCTCAACGCTATCAACGATTCCTATCTGCCGGGCTATCTCCATGGCTGTCGCCGAATTATCGCCAGTGACTATTTTCACTTCGATTCCCGCCTTCAGACAGTTCTGAACAGCTGGCGGAACATCCTTACGCACAGGGTCGCTTATGGCTACTACCGCCTGAAAACGGCCATTGCAGGCAAAGGCCAGCGTGCGCATGGCCTGATGCTGATAGCTAATCAGTCGCTCGTTCGCATGATTCCACTCGTCTGCGCTGGCTGTCTCGCACATGCCGAGCACGATTTCGGGCGCTCCTTTCACGAAGACAAAACGCTCTCCGCCGATGACGGCGATGGTCTGCATATATTTTTTCTCCGTCGAGAAAGGCATCTGCGACTCTATCTCGGCACGATGGCGTAACTCACGGAAGTCAGTATGTTGCAGACTTTGCAACAAAGCCACCTCCGTCGGGTTGCCAATACCCTTTTCACCGTCCAGCTCAGCTGTCGAGTTTACGGCTATATTCCACTCCAGCAGTTCGTCACCCAACCGCCCGTCAGCTACCGTACGGTCAGCTACGGCCATCCGGTTCTCCGTCAGCGTGCCCGTCTTGTCGGTACAGATTACCGTCACGGCACCCATCGTCTCGCATGCATGCAACTTCCTCACGAGGTTGTTACTCTTCAGCATGCGCCTCATATTGAGCGCCAAAGACAACGTGATAGCCATCGGAAGACCTTCGGGAACAGCCATCACGATGAGCGTCACGGCCATCATGAAGTAGCGAAGCACCACTTCTGTCATACCTATATAGTCGTCCGTATGCCACAAGGGGTCCGTCAGGATGTCGTGAGCAAGGAAGAGCACGAACGCAACAATCGAAACGATGACGCCCACCTTACTGATAAGTTTGGCCAGACGGTCGAGCTGCTGGTTCAATGGCGTCTTCACTCCTGTGCTCTCTGCCGACGTGCGGGCCACCTTTCCTATCTCTGTCTTATCTCCGACAGCTGTCACCACAGCCTTTCCGCGTCCGTTCATCACCATCGATGAGCGTAGCACCATATCCTTCGGATAAGCACCTTCATGCGTATTTTGAGTAGGCACCGGCGAGTCACCACCCATCACCTCCTTATCTGTCAGCATCTCACCCGTCAGCGACGACTCGTTAATCTGCAGGTCAACAGCCTCAACAAGACGACCGTCGGCAGGCACTTCGTCACCAGGTTCTATCACCGCGATGTCGCCCACCACCACCTCACGGCGCTGAATCAGTTGCACACGACCGTCGCGCACCACCTTCACCTTCTGCTCCTCGTTCATTTGAGTGAGCACGTTGAACTTCTTGGCGGCATCACGCTCAAAATAGAAACCGACAGTTGTAGCAAAGAAGATGGCAAGAATGATACCTATTGTCTCAACAAAATCGTTTTTTACAAATGCAAGAGCGAGCGAGATGGCTGCTGCCACCAGCAGGATGCGAATAATGGGATCCTCGTATTTCTCAAGATATAACTTCCACAGCGACGCCCGTTTGACGGGAGTCAGCACGTTTTCACCATGCAACCGGCGGCTTTCCTCAACCTGCCGGGCAGTCAACCCAGAAAGTTCCTTTTCTTTCGAAGACATTAGTTTAATTCTCGTTTTGCGTGCAAAGATACAAAAAAACGAGTAAGCGAGGAAGAAACAAACTGGTTTGTTTATTCGAGCGGAAGTTTTTTATCTAAAAAAACGAGTTACCAAGGAAGAAACAAACTGGTTTGTTTGTTCGAGCGGGAGTTTTTTATCAAAAAAAACGGGGATGCGGGAAAATTACTTCATTTTTTTGCGTCCTTCAACGACAGCCTCATCCAGACGTTGTTTCTTTTCTTCCATTTCATTGATGTAATCTTTTTGCTGTTTGCGGACGTCTTCCGTGTTCAAATAGTTTTTCTCCAGAGCCTTACGTTTCTGGGCAAACACCTCTATATCCTTGTCGGTAATGTGCATCAGCGATTTACACATATCGTACTGCTTCTGCAAATGAAGCTTGCTGCCACGGCAGCTGATGATAGTAACCACTGTATTCAGGTTTGCAAGTTTGTCGTAGCTGTCGAAACAGGGCTCTACATTTTCATTCATAGAATCAACCACACTACTCTTAAACTTCTGCCGCAAATTATAGAATTCTGACACACTCTCCACAAACAAAACATTGCTGATAGTACTGATGGTCTCGATACTTGACTTGAAAATGTTTTCCGTGGTTTGCGTATAATTAAACTCTGGGATATGGGCATAAAGATCATACTGTTTCGCCATAAACTGGTCTGGGTTGGCCAACAAAGAAACCTGCGCTTCATAGAATGCAAGTATTTCCGACTCACAATCATTCACGGCTTCCATGGTCTGATCCATATCGTACATCAACATCATTACCATCTCCCGCTTGTCTTTCTGCTTCTTATAGTTGTCAACTACGTGGGCAGTACCAAATGTAAGAGCAATGGAGATAGAGGTGGCGACTATCGACATCAGGAACTGCTTCAGGGTCGATAAACCGCTGCCCATTTTCAGACTCTTGGGAGTATGTAGCTTGATATTCATTTTCTAATTTGTTTTTGATGATGCAAAAATACAAAATACGCACGAAATGTAAAAGAAAAAAATGAAAAAAGAATCAGGGATAATATCCCTATCTCCCTTTTTCCCGCTTCTGAGCGTATAATTCTTTTCTTTTTTAGGAAAAAATTTGGAAAATTGCACAATAAACACTACCTTTGCACTCGAAAACTACGTCTTCTATCAGCGTAGCCGGGCTTTTAGCTCAGTTGGTTAGAGCAACAGACTCATAATCTGGAGGTCGTAGGTTCAAGCCCTACATGGCCCACGGAAATGCCTCGTTCCTAAGACGGGGCATTTTTTTATTTCATTTTCCCCCGATTATATTGTATTCTGAAATATAATCATTATCTTTGCTGCAACTTTATTATTAAAACCATCTGAAAAACTAAAAACCAGCAGGAATATGAACGATATTACAAGTTTGAACATGAAGAAATTATTGTTATTCCTTTTGACAATGATGCCAACGGCATTGATGGCATACGATGTACAGATAGACGGTATCTATTATAACCTTGACAACAACGCCAAGACGGCAGAAGCGGTGGGTGCAGATAATAAGAGATATGTTAGGAGCATAGTTATCCCTGAAACTATCAGTTATGAAGGTATTAGTTATAGCGTAACAAGCATTGGTGAAGAGGCTTATAAATGGTACGAAGATCTTACTTATGTTACGATTCCCAACAGCGTGGTTTCTATAGGGAAACGGGCATTTTATGGAAGTACAAGTCTTGCCTCAGTCACAATGGGCAATAGTGTGAAAATAATAGGAGACGAGGCTTTCAATAGTTGCGAACATCTTTCCTCTATTAATATTCCTAATAGCGTGACAAGCATTGGAGACAAGGCTTTCTCATATTGTAGGAGGCTTACTTCTATTATTATCCCCAAAAGCGTGACAAGCATTGGTTTCATGGCATTCTCAAATTACCTCGGCCTAGAATCCATAGAGGTAGAAAGTGGCAACCCGAATTATGATTCTCGCGACGATTGCAACGCAATTATTGAAACTTCCTCCAATACATTACTTTCTGGATGCAAGTACACTGTGATACCCAATAGTGTGACAAGCATTAATGAAGGTGCTTTCTTTCAATGCCAAGAACTATCATCGATTACAATTCCTAACAGCGTGACAAGCATTGGGGACAAAGCTTTTTCTTACTGTTATCGCCTTTACTCCTTAACCATTGGCAATAGCGTGACGAGCATCGGCAAGGAAGCTTTCTATAACTGCGGGTTTAGCTCCATCACCATTCCCAATAGTGTGATAACCATCGGTGATGAGGCTTTCTATGGTTGCAGTAGGCTCACTACCCTTACCATTCCTAATAGTGTGACAAGTATTGGTAAGGGGGCTTTCCGTAATTGTAATGGACTTACCACTATAACCTTTCCCAATAGTATAACATGCATAAATGACAGTACTTTCCAATGGTGTAATAGTCTTACCTCCTTCACCATTCCTGAGAGTGTAAAAAGCATTGGAGAAAGATCTTTTGGGGGCTGTGGAAGTCTCACCTCCATTACCATTCCTGAGAGTGTGATGAGCATCGGTAAGGGAGCTTTTGAAAGTAGCGGACTAACCGCTATCACCATTCCTAATAACGTGACAAGCATAGAGGAAAATACTTTTTCTTTCTGTGAGAGTCTTACCTCCATTAACATTCCCAATAGTGTGATGAATATTGGGTCTTACGCATTCTGTAACTGTATTTAGAGACCTCTAAACAACCACAAACAATGAAAAACACATAGAGATAAACCTCTGTATATCAACTACTTTTAGATTTTAACACTTCGAACTTGCTTTTTGGTGGTTCTCAAAAATCCGCTTACCTTTGCAACGCATTTCTACCGCGGAGAATTTTGAGGGCTTTTATTTTGCCATCTCGTGGACAGGGTTGACAAAGGTTGACAAGAGTGTACAACGGTTGACAGAAGGACGAGAGGGAAAAGAGCAAAGAAGTGACCTCATTTGAAGAACGTGACATCGTGGAATGAGTTGACAAGGATTGTCAATGATTGACGAAAGTTCACTCCGTGGCGGTTTGCATGAAATTGATTGTAAAACCACATAAAAAGGAGTCAAATGAGAAAGACAAGAAAATGTGCCTTCTGCGGCAAGGAGTTTATCTGTAACAGCGGTTCGCAGAGGTATTGTTCAGAACATTGTGCCGAGGCGGCAAAGGCTCAGCGCAAGAAGCAGCAACAGGACTTTTTGAAGGCTGTCCAGCCAGTTATAGACATCGCAAACCAGGAGTATCTTACATTCTCCAAGGCTGCCATTCTCATGGGATGTTCTCGCCAGTACGTTTACAAATTGGTAAACGAGGGCAAACTACCAGCATCACGTATCAGCAGTCGGATGGCATTCATCCGCAAGGCAGACATTGAGAAGATGCTTGCAGGAAATCCTTATCATAGAGTATTGCCTGGTGCTTCATCCAACAAGCCAAGCAAGAAATCATCTCATTCATCATCTTCTTCCCTTTCGTCGAGGAAGGGCAAGAACCACATACCAGAAATTGGTATGGGGTCATCAGAACCACTTGAATATATCTCTGGTGAGGATGTCATGGCAATCTACAAGGTAAAGAAATCGTGGCTCTATGTATCAGCCAAGAGGAACAACATACCTGTATGCAAGATTGCTGGCAAGAACTATTATAGCCGGAAGCACATGGATGCCCTCTTCAGAGTTCCTGCTGAGATAGAAGCCATAACAGAATGGCTGACAACGGATGAGGCAGAATCTCTCTATTCCACGACCAAGGAATCCTTGCGCACCCAAGCCTACCGCCGCCATATTCCCAGCAAGCGAGAATATGGCAGAACCTATTATTCAAAGAAGCATCTTGATGACATCTTCCGTCCCGACCTGAAGGCGAGTTATGCCTATTACACAACAGCCGAAGCTGCCGAGAAATACGGCATGACCAAGAGCAATATCTGTGTTATCGTCAAAACAAACAACCTCACGAAGGTGAAAGTCGGAGCGCAGAACCTCATCGTCAAGGAGGAATTAGACCGAATAATGGCAAGCAGACTGGCACAATTCGGGGCTTACAGGCTCCAATAACGCCCAATAATAAGCATCAACTGCGTGAAAGTGCAATTATCCATGAGTTATGAATGGGTAAGTTGGTCACTCTTCCATCACGCA
>JAEEXN010000117.1 GCA_016291595.1 Prevotella sp. | reverse complement strand
GTTGAGTATGTGGGAACGGGAGCTTTCGAAGAGTGTACGAGCATCCGGACAGTCATCGGCACAACCCTCACCGAGATTGGCGACCGGGCATTTAAGAATTCCGGCCTCTACACCATGCTCGCCGGCACCATCGACGGCTCTTATTTTAGTAACAGAATCACTATCGTATCGCCTGTAGAGAAAGTGGGTGCCAATGCTTTCGAGGGAACAACAGCTGCATCGGTTTACTTCCAAGAAGGCAAAATACCCGAATTAGGCGAGCAAGCTTTTGGTGGACCGGATGCAAAGACAATGTTGCTACCGATTGAGTATATTACAGAGGAATTGTACGACCAGCTGAATGCTTCTTACAACACGGTCAACGCAAGAATACAGTTCAACAAAGATGAGTACGTGAAGGTCATCAGTTCGAAGATGATGGCAACACTCAACTCCAGTTCCTTGGTAGTAAAACGTGTCAGTGCTGTGGAGGAGACTAGTACAGGAGTCTCTGTCACGGTAGAAGATGTACCTAAGATTATCTATGCCGGCACAGCACTCATTGTACAATACATAGGCACAAGCACTGGTGCTACAGGAATTAACTTAGGTGTAGCAAAGGATAAAAGCAAGCCCGACTACACCAACTACCTGCTGCCTGCCACCGAGGCAACCACCCTGCCTGCCTCTGACGGTACGACAAACTACTATAAGTTTGCCACGACAACTCCTGGAGACAAAACAGAGGTAGCCGACCTCACCACATTCGAAAAGATTACCGCTGAGACAACCATTCCCGAAGGCTCTGGCTATCTGAAAGTTGTAAGCGGTGCTGCTGAGGCAGGTACAACGGGCATACGTGAACTCAGGACCGACGACAAGAACGCCGACGTTTACTATAATCTGAATGGCGTGCGCGTGGAGAAGCCACAAAAGGGTATCTTTATCCGCAACGGCAAGAAGGTTGTCATCAAATAACCAAGACTCCATCTATGTTAAGATGAGATTTCAGCGAGGGACAGGTTTTCCGCTCTTGTTAAAAAAAACAAAAGTTGGGAAAATCTGTCCCCTTCCGTGAAACATTGTCAGCGCAAGAAGGAATGCAAAATGGTGAAAAAGTGCTAAATTTGCAACGAAACGTAACTAAAACCGGTATTTCGCCAACAATTCTAAAACATTTATTAAATAATTATTTGCTTATGAAAAAACATTTACGCATTTTAGCAATGGCACTTTTCGCCATGACTACAGTTTCAACAAGTTATGCTCAAGAAGTTACAGAAGGCGACATAACTTTTGATTTCCAAGAAAATGGTAGCGCCTATGTAAAAAAGTACAATGGTACAGCAACAGAGGTAACCATTCCAGACAAAATAACAAACTCAGAAGGTAAACAGGTGAATGTGGTTGCCATTGGAGAAAGTGCTTTTGAAGGTAACACTACTATTGAGAAGGTTCATTTTATCAAATCATCAATCACAGCCATTAGAGACAAAGCATTCAAAGGTTGTACATCATTAAAGGTGATGAACTGGGCAGAATCTACTAGTGCATCCGATACATATAAAGGCGATTCTTTTTTTATAACTTGTATTTCTACTGTTGGTGAAAGCGCTTTCGAAGGATGCACAGCTATCAAAACTATAAATACTAGATATAGTAACATCGTTTCTTACGGTGCAAATGCCTTCAAGAACTGCATAAATTTAACCTCTGCTTATTTGTATGCTAAAAACATAGCAAATGGTGTTTTTCATGACTGTGAAAAACTAACAATGGTTCGTCTATACAAAATCGAGAGTTTCGAGAATGGCGTGTTTAACAACCTCCCCGACAATGCAAAAATTGCAATTGCCGTTCAAGAGGTAACTGATGACGTCTTGAATCAACTTGGTGATTTCAAGAAGTACACCTATGGATATTTAAGTTTTTCGTCATCTAACTATATGAAAGTGGTTAGTTCAAAAAAAGCTTTTAAACTGGCATCTTCTATGGAGGTAAAATATGTTAAGTCGGTTACAGAAACTACAAGCGGAGTTACTGTCGAAATTGCCGATGTCCCAGAAAAAGTTCTACCTGCCAATACGGCACTCATACTACATTACATAGGAAATAATAACAGTCCATATTATAGTTTGACAATTCTAGATGAGAATCCAAAAGTTGATTATACCAATTATTTGATTGCAAATGATGAAGACATAAAGTTGCCAGCATCCGACGGCACAACGAACTATTATACATTCGCATCAACCACACCTAAGATAAAAACTGTTGAAGGTGCAGAC
Source organism: Prevotella sp. (assembly GCA_016291595.1). Lineage (GTDB taxonomy): Bacteria > Bacteroidota > Bacteroidia > Bacteroidales > Bacteroidaceae > Prevotella. Next base: position 5,483 of record JAEEXN010000117.1, on the reverse strand, counting down.
TTGACTACGTTCAAAAAAGTAGAAGAAGAAACATCACTCAGTGCCGGTTCTGGCTATCTGAAAGTTGTCAATGGTACTCCTACTGCCATCCACGAGCTGAAGGCTGACGACAAGAAGGCAGACGTTTATTACAACCTTAACGGCGTGCGCGTAGAGAACCCACAGAAGGGTATCTTTATACGCAACGGCAAGAAAGTGGTTATCAAATAAGACCATTCCTTTATAATCCAAACTATAATAACACACGTAGGAACTCCCTGACGGCTATTGCGCATCAACGCTCCCATGCGCAATGCCGTACAGGCGAGTTATCAGAATTGAAAGAAACAAGACTTGACGAACTCTCGATTGGAGAAGAAGGGGTCTTTTCACCATCCTATGTAAGACACGACGGATTAACAAACAAAAACTCAAAAAAAATAAAACATGAACAATCGGGTAATCACTGGTATCATAGCATTACTACTCACACTCACGGTTGCGGCACAAGAGCGCACAGATGCAGAAATGCTAACCATTGCCAAGGCGAAACTGAGTAAAACACTTTCTGCCAAAAGACAGAAAAGCGTATCTCCACAGCCACTGACACTGAAAACTGTCCGCGAGGACAGTCAGTATCGCATGTATGTCGCCGAAGACAATAGCGGTTATGTGATTGTGGCACGAAACGAGGCATTCCGCCCCATTATCGGCTACAGCACAGAGTCAACAACCACCAGCGAGATTCCCTGTTGTATGCAGGCTTGCCTCGATATCATCAACGCCAACTTGGAGGCCAGGCTGGAAAGCGCCGAGACAGAAGAAGCTACAGGAACCGACGGAACTACTTACGAGGCTGTAAGCCCTCTACTCAAGACTTACTGGACGCAGAGAAGTCCATACAACCTGCTATGCCCTAAGGACTATACCGGCAACACAAGCCTTACAGGTTGCGTAGCCACAGCCATGGCCATGGTAATGAACTATTTTAAGTATCCCGCCAGTGTGGAAGGGAAGAGTGGCTCATACACTGTGAAGCAAGATGAGAGCGGAACTGCTGGAGAGAAAGTAGAAGTCACCATCAACAGTACCTACCAGTGGGATCTGATGCAAAACACCTACACTTCCACCTCAGGGACAACAGAACAACGGAATGCCGTGGCCCAGCTGATGTTCGACTGCGGATGTGCCGTTGGCATGAAATACGGATATAGCGGAAGTAGTGCCAGCACGAAGACGGCTGGAAGAAACTATTATGACACCTTTGGCTATGCCGCAGCCAATATTGCCAATAAAGACTACTATACCGACTATGAGTGGCGCCAGCTGGTATACAACCAGATTATGGCTGGATGCCCGCTGCAACACGGAGGTACTGATAGCGCCCGCGACTCTGGCCACTCGTTTGTGTTCGACGGTATCGACAGCGAAGGAAATGTGCACGTGAACTGGGGATGGGGAAGCAGCAACCATGGTTATTTCGATATTCTGGCACTAACGCCAAAGAACGGAAGTACAAACTGTAACTTTGATACAGCTTTGAGCTTCGTCTTCGGACTGAAGGCAAAAGCAGCATTGGACGAGGGTGAGATGCCTGTCTACCAGATTGTTACTGGATACGGAACTGGCAACAACAAAGACGGATATCATACGATAAGCATCAAGGAGAACAAGGTCATCCTGAATATGTGGAATCCCACCAACGTAGGTCCTGTTCAGTTTAATGGTTATTTAGGTGTTAGATATGAAGGTCAAAATGGAGCTCCCACGTATAATGTGAAACTCAAGAGTCCTACAGGAGGCACCTATAAAGCTCTGGCTCTTAACTATGCCACAACAGCCAACTACAACAGCAACAATGTACCCAGCATTGAACTTGATCGTGATGAGACCCCTTCCTCTATTAGTCCTGGTAAGTATAAAGTATACTTATGCGCTTATAACACAGACATGAAGAATCCGCACCCCGTTCGTCAGCGTTACGAAGGAGCAATCTATTGGATTCTGACAGTTGACGAGGACGGAACACTCTCGCTCAGCAGCAAGGTGATACCCACAAGTGGCAACCCCGAGGTGATTGACCCACTTAAAGTTGGCGATGTATTCAGCAAGGCCCTAGGAGAAAACGGACAACTCAACTATGAAGTGCTAACAGCATCCGAGCCAGGGTCTGTGGGTACCGTGAGATTGCTGGGGTATTCAGGAAGTGATGCGCTGACAACCATTCCCGATGCTTATACCAGCGAGATAACTGCTACCGACAACCTGAGCTATCAGGTGACAGAGATTGCCGATAATGCTTTCAAGAACCAGACATCGCTGACCACTGTGGGCAATGCCCCCAACCTGAAGAAAATCGGTGCCAGTGCTTTTGAGGGATGCACCAGTCTGACTAAATTAAGCACGGGTGTGGCGGCAGCAGGCCTCAACTATTTTGGCGACCGCGCGTTCTACGGCTGCACCAGCCTGACACAACTTGGTACCATCAGCAATGTCATCCTTTTTGGTAAGAAAGACAATACTGGTGGAATCATCAATGTGGGAAAAGAGGCGTTCAAAGGCTGTACCAGCATCCAGCGATTCTCCAACAACGGTAATGTGACCACTATGGGTGAAAGTGCCTTTGAGGGATGTACCTCACTGGGAACACATGGAGATGGTGCTTTCTATACGACATGGGCTGTTACCAGTATTCCTGAGAAAGCGTTTAAAGACTGCTCATCGCTCGACAATATCGTTTTCTCGAGTGCCACCGAGGTGGGCAGTCAGGCATTTAGTGGCATCCCGGAGACAGCGACAGTTACACTACCCTATCAGTTACTATCTGACGAGCTTATGAGCAATCAGGGATTGGCAGCCACACAACTCAAAGGCTATATCCGTTTCTCGGCTACTGATGGGTATATTAGAGTCATCAGCTGTAAGAAACCATTGAATATTGCCTACACATCCGTTACCGTCAAATATGTCAGCAATGTGACAGAGACCAGCGACGGAGTTACCGTTGAGACCACCAACACACCTACCAAGGCTGTTCCTTCTAACGGTGCCGTCATCGCCCAATACACCGATGAAAGCAAGACATCTGTCTACTTGTCTGCATCTATTCTGACCAAAGAGCCCGATGCTTATGAGAATTACCTGATTCCTTGCACCGAAGCAACAACACTGCCTGCCTTGGATGCGACCGAGTCTTACTACACATTCGCTCCGGCAGACAGATATGATTTCAATACATTTACCAAGGTAACTGCAGCAAAGGAAATGGCTGCCGGTACAGCCTATCTGAAACTAAAGGATGGGAAAGCCGTTCCGACAGGCATCAAATCGCTCTTTGAAACTCCAAAGACAGGCATCAAATACAACCTGAATGGCCAGCGTGTAGGCAGCGACTATAAGGGTATTGTCATCGTCAACGGCCACAAGGTGTTACAGAAATAACATATCGTATCTTAGTTTTAGCGGTTCATATGGTAGGTTTGCCGAGAACAGTTGTTGTCAAGGCAATCGATTCTACTCAAAGAGGACAGATTGCATGCAATCTGTCCTCTCTTTGTATAGTAATGTGAGTTCGACGAATTCACGTTAACTTGAAACCGGCAGCTCAGCAGCCCTCATTCGTCACTAAACCTTGCTATCGCCTGACGGATAATGGCTTATGCTTGGTGACACTTGTCTTTCTGCCGTCACGATGCCTTCACCCGCATTTTGTAATCGATGCCTGATTACCCTCTAACTAGTTAATCAATTAAGGTCTAATCAGGCATTAATTAGCGTGTAACTAGGCATCAATCCGAGCATAATCAGGCATTAATTCGAGCATAATCAGGCATTAATTGCAATTTCCATGGAATCAAACCTGTACCCATGATCTCTGCTGTGATTTTTGACACACAAAATAATGTTAAATACACGGACTCGCATGCAAGATTATTCAAAGAATCGTGTTATAATATAAAATATGTAGGCATATGAAAAAGATCTTCTTATTTCTGATGGGCGGTATGCTGATGATGGCTATCAGCATGAGCAGCTGCTCGAGTAGCGACGATAACATGGACAATTCGAAAGAATACATTGAACTGATTTTGAGTAACATAGATAAGAATACAACTTATCCCGTGTCGGAAGCGGTATGCTGGACAGATGGGTTAACGTCAAACTATAAATCCCCATCCTTCTCTTGCCTTATTAATGACGCCCCTGGAGTTACTAGTTTATACATCCACTACAAATACAACAACAAATTAGAGAACAGTAACAATTTCTTCCTCGAAGACATCAAGGCTGGCGACATCTTGGATTCTGACGATTTCATGGCAGAATTATTCTACCCGATGAACGGGTATGGGTATGATAGGAACACATTTGTTGCTACAAGTGGGAAAATACAGGTTATCGACAAAAAGGGCGAAGGAAAAAATCTAACCCTTACCCTGCAATTCAGCAACCTTAGATTCACCGAGACCTCAAGCATAGAATCTGGCGCAAGGCCTCTTCCTCGACCATATAATGTAAACGGCATTATAAAGTTTGAGTACACAGAAAAAAGATAAAAGGAACACAGGAGGAATCCCTTACTCAATGCTGATGATGATGCGGCGATAGGCGGGCAGACGGAAAGGGCCGTCGTCGTGAACCTCACAGATGAGGTGCAGCTCACCTTTGTCTGCATCAGCAGGAATCTGAATGTTGGTTTTGGGCTGATCCGCCTGAGTGATGATGGCCTTGGAGGTACCGATTTCTGGCTGTTGCCACCAATGGAAGGAGAGCGTATCGCCATCGGGGTCTTTTGATTTCGAGGCATCCAAGCGGATGGTCTTTCCTGCTTTGGCTTTGAGACGGACGGGCTGTAAGCCTTTCTGACGATTGATAATCACCTGAGGGTTATGATTGCCACGTCCCTCATCTGCCCACTGCATACGGGCCATGAAGTCGTTGAGTTCATCAGGATAGAAACGCTGCTTATAGCCTACGGAGATGCTGCGGAGCGGTTCCTGCCAAGAAGTCCAGGCGGTGGTCAGTGAGTCTGCGCACATCCCTCGCTCGTGATAGCCGGCCCAGCCCGCCTGATGCGGATCTTCGGGGTCGTTCAGTCCGTTGGGCATCACATAGAGGAAACTGGGTGTATCGCCTTCCACACCCCATTTGTAGGTGGGATATTCATTGCCTAAGGCACCTTTGCCCTGGATTTTCTCCTTGTGCTGTTGCCAGTGGCGCTTGCCCAGTTCACATTGCTCCTGCCACGTACCCTCATCCCAAATGAACTGCAGGTCGTTTTTGAACTCGCGTCGTAGCCACATGTGGGAACTGTAGGCACGATCCATCCGCATATTGTACTGCATATCCTGATCGGTAATGGTGTAGATGCGGAACTTCCTTACAAACTGTTTCAGTTCTTCTGCCGAACGTGTCTGCTTCACACGCCAGATGGCTTGTGCCAAGGTGTTTGCACCACCCCATGCTGCCACGTAGATGGGTCGCGGATCGTCCTCATCAGCCAG
>JAEEXN010000003.1 GCA_016291595.1 Prevotella sp. | reverse complement strand
CTTACATCTTCCATCTTCCATCTTTTGCCCTTACCATACAAACGACGCCGATGATGATGAACGGGATGGAGAGTATCTGTCCCATATCGATAGGCAGCGAGGCCTCGAAGGCTTCCTGTATCTCCTTGGTATATTCTATGAAGAAACGGAACGTGAAGATATACGTCAGGCAGAAACCGAAGTACCAGCCCGTGCCAATCTTCTCCTGCCATTTCTTGTGCAATGCCCACATGATGGCAAACAGGATGCCGTAGGCGATGGCTTCGTAGAGCTGACCGGGATGACGGGGCATCATGTCAACACGCTCGAAAATGAATGCCCAGGGCACGTCGGTGGGCTTGCCGATAATCTCGCTATTCATCAGGTTGCCAAGGCGGATGAAGCATGCCGTGGTGCCCGTGGCGATGGCGATGTTGTCGAGAACGGTCCAGATGCTCAGCTTCGACCACTTCACATAAAGTATCAGGGCGATGATGAGGCCAAGCGTTCCGCCGTGGCTCGCCAGGCCCTCGTAGCCCGTGAAGTGCCAGCTTCCGTCGGCCATGAAATGGATGGGGAGCAGCATTTCAACAATATGCTTTCCCGACGAAAGAAAATAATCGGGCTGGTAGAACAGGCAATGGCCCAGGCGCGCTCCTATCAGGATGCCGAGGAAACAATAGAAGAACAGGGGGTCGAAAAGGCTTTCCACTTCTTTTTTCCCGTTCTTCATCACCACGCGTTGGTCAATCTTCTGTTGCTTAAACAGATAGCGCACAATGAGATAGGCCAGGGCAAGGCCGATGAGCCAGCACAGCGAGTACCAGCGGATGGGGCCCAGCGTGAGGCTGGGGTGCCAGTGGATGAATAGTAAAAGGTTCATTTTTTCTTTATCTTTTTTCTAGGTCTTCCTAGGATTTCCTAGGCTTTCCTAGGCTTTCCTAGCCCCTCTTAGCCGTTATTTCAGGTGGCGCTTAATCCACTCCATCTGCCCGTGGTTGGTGGCCTCAGAGGTCCAATGCTCGTTGATGGGCGTGAGCAGGGCCTCTTTCTCGGCGCTGATCAGGTTGTAGACAATATAGCTGGTGGTTGGCGGGCAGGTGTTGTCGTTGAATCCCCAGGTGATGTAGGTCGGGACCTTGATGCGGCGGGCGAAGTTCACCACATCGTAGTATTCCAGCGTCTTCACCTTCTCCGGCGTGAGCATGCCGTCCAGCCTGTTCAGGTGGGGGTAGCCGCCGGCGCGGTTGGCCAGATAGCCTGCCATATCGCTCAGGGCAGGATGGTTGGCCACACAGAGCGTCACGCGCGGGTCCAGCCCTGCCGTGATGAGGGCGAGGGCACCCCCCTGACTGCCGCCCTGCACCGCCACATTCTTGCCGTCCCACTCGGGCAGGGAGGTCAGGAAGTCGATGGCGCGCACACAGGCCGCGTAGACGTGCCTCATATAGTAGCTGTCGCGCTGGTCCAGTCCGTTCTGCAGATAGCCGTTCTCGCGGTAGTTGAAGGCGTTGCTGATGTCCTTGAACGTGTCCTCGCTCAGCTCCGGGTGCAGGCCGTGAATCTCTATCTCCAGGCGGATGAAGCCGTTGCGGGCATAATAGGTGTTGCGCATGGGCTCCTTGATGGTCTTGATGCCGGCTCCCGGCGGGCACATTACCACGGGGTGTTTGCCCGTGTCGTTGGGCTTCGTCAGATAGCCGTAGACGCTATGCGAGCGGTCCACCTGCAGCTTCACCAGATAGCAGCTGAACTCCTTGGTGCTGTATTTCTCCACCTTCTCGCACGTGTAGCTCAGCGGCAGCCTGCGCATCTCGTCGAGCGTCTGCTTCCAGAACGCGTCGAAGTCTTGAGGATCCTTCGTGTAGGGCACCAGCTTCTCGGGCGAGAACCCCACCTTCACGTGGTGCTCCGTGGCCTTTCCGTCCACCGTAGCCTTCAGTCGGCAGTCCAGGAACCCCGGGCTCTTCATCGTGCCCATGCTGATGGTGGCGCGGCCGTTCTTCAGCCTCACGGTCCCCTTCGAGGTCGCGGCCATCATGTCGGGCCCTATCTCGTAGCCCACCTCCACGTCCTGTGGCACCCCGTAGCGGTAGAGCTGAATCTCCACCTTGGCCTGCTCGCCTGTCTTGTAGAGCCAGTCGGCATGGTTCGGTACGGTCACCCACAGGTAGTCGCTGCGGTAGGGGTAGTTCTCGGCGGCCAGATGCAAGGCCGACAGCAGAGCGCATAATGTCAGTACAAATTGTTTCATAGATTTGTCGATGTAGTTGTTTCGAATACAAATATACACATTTTTTTTGAATCTCCCGCCAATCCTTCCTTTTTTCTTGGTTCAAGGCGCAGCAGAGCCGCTGGCTCAAAGTTCAAGGTTCAAGGCGCAGCAGAGCTGCTGGCTCAATAGTCGGTTTAACATATTTAGTAGTTAGTAGTAGTGTCCTTCGTCTCTCGGGAGTGCATTCTGAGGGCCCTTCAGCTCACATCTCTCATACTACAAAGGTACAAAAAATTCTTCAAACCACCAAATTTCGGCCTCTGTACGGTATGAAAAAGTGTTAATTTTAGAGTAATTTCATGTTAACATATGTAAACACGCACTCTGTCGGCGTGGAGGGAAACTCCAGACACTCAGAGAGTTACCCTGCATTCTCTCATCATCATTCCGCACACCATGAATGCTGGTTTTTGAATTTTGTCACATTGTCACATTGTTGCATCCGCGCGTAATATTGTGTCCGCCCGTGCGGAAGAACGGACAGGGGTATTACCAAAATAGAAATTAACATATATTAATATAATATATAATAATTATTAATCATTATTAATACTATTATTATTATCCTTCTTATCATCATGATATTAATGCATAATTTATAATGCATAATGCATAATATTAATGCATATTTTATAATGCATAATGCATAATAAAGTGGGTCTCAAGCAGCTCTGAACTCCCCTCCTTCGAAGGAGGGGGCTCCTATTCGGGGGAGCCGGAGGGGGCTCTTTTGACAATCACGAAAAGGCGCTGGCAGCTCTCCAGGGGAATGTTCCACAGCTTGTCGAAGGTGGGGATGTCCACCACCCTGTTGTAGTCTTTGTTGCCGGGAGCATTCCGGTAATCCTCGACCGAATCCTGGATGTAGAAATGCGTCTCGTCGTAGCCGACTACCGGCACATAATGCAGGCCGCGGGGACTGAAGAGCAGCACGATGGCGGGAATGCCCTGACTGACGGCATCTTTCAGGTCGTCGGTCGTTCCGGTGAAATAGTCGGTGGTGTAGCCCGCGTATTGCTCCTCGAAAAGAGCCTTGAAGCAGCGGGGATAGGCGCCCTCGTCGTGCTTACAGGGGAAGGTGGGCTGATGGAACAGCTTCACGCCGTCGGCATCGGCTCCGTAGAAGCGGAGCAGATAGGCGCTGGAGCAGCCCGCGCACTCGAAGGTCTGCTGGGTGTCGGGGGCAGGGTTTGGCGAAATCATGAAGGCGGAGGGATGGCTGTTCGTGCTCTTGTATTCGGTTGGAGCCACCAGCCAGTTGGCCCGCGCAAAGGCCTTCTGCTCGTCGGTCATCTGACTGAGCATGGCGTTCAGCTTACTGATGAAACTGCCCTGACTGGCGGGCTTCACGTCCTGCGACTGGGCGGAGGCAGCCGTACCCCATGAGAGCATCGACAGGAGCAGAAGGGACGTAAAAACTGTTTTCGCTTTCATATTCATCTTACTTTTCCATGTGTTTGCAACTACCAATAAAGAAAGGGAACTCCGGACGGACGCTATTTCCGCTTGTCGGCCAGATACATTCCAACGAGGATGAGGACGGTGCCCACGAGGAACCAGACGGTGATCTGCTCGCTGAGAATCCACCAGGCGAAGAGAATCGTTACGAGCGGATTCAGATAGACATAGTTCGTGGCCACGATGGCGCCGAGCTTGTGCATCACCCACGTCCAAGCCAGGAAGCAGGCCATCGAGGCGATGCTGCCGAGGAAGAACAGGTTGAGCAGGATGTCGCCGCGACGGAGCACGCTGAGCGCCGGTGTCTCGGGGAAGAGCACGAAATAGGGAATCATGAACAGCAGGCCGTAGAAGAACACCTTACGGGTGATGAACACCGCATCGTAGCGCTTGTTGGCGGGAATCATCAGCAACGAATAGACTGCCCAGCACAGGTTGGCGCCCAACGCCAGCGCGTCGCCAAGGGGCGACAGATGGAGCACGAAACGGCCGTTGAGCACGACCGCCGCCACACCGAGCACGGCCATCAGGGTTCCCGCCACCTGGACCGGCCTCAGGCGCAACGAGCGATAGAACAGGCCTATGAGCAGCGAGGCGAACACGGGACAGCAGCACACGATGAGCGAGGTGTTCGTGGTCGTGGTGTAGTTCATCGCCGAGTTCTCGGTCAGGAAGTACAGGGTGCCGCCCGTCAGTCCCAGCGCGGCCAGCAGCAGCTCGTCCTGCCACGTGTCTGCCCAGCAGCGGAACGGCCTGCGCACGAGCGAGAATGCCAGCAGCAGCACGTAGGCGATGATGAAGCGCAGCGTGAAGATCTGAGCCGCCGTAAGCCCGCTGACCAGCAGAATCTTGGTGCACACGAACGTGCTTCCCCAGATGGCTACCACCAGGAACGCCGTGAGATGATATACGAACGTGTTTTGCCTCATGATTCTGTTTACTTGATAGTGTTATTCTTCTTCAGGAAGTGGTTGTGCCTCAGCATCATTACTTTCTATAGGTTTGAGATAGTCGGAGGCACGTTCGGATGATATTACAGTTCGACCAAGTTGACGCTCGAGATCATCTCGGGTATTCTTCGCAATCTGGCCTCCAGCTTGTGCGGCCTGCCGACTCTCCCTCATACCTTGCGTTTGGCGCTGACGGGCTATTTCTGTTGTTGCAACTTCTGCAAGAGTATTAAGTGCCAGTTCGACATTCGTCATGTTGTCGCGCAGATTCTCTTTCGTCAGTCCCTTGTGTCGTTTGTACTCGCCCGTAGTCATACCACTCCAAGCCTTGGTTAGAACATTGGTGAGGATGGCAAAGTCCTTCGGCTCATGAACACCAGAGCGGTGCCACTCGTCTGTCAACTCCTTACGCATCTCAATGGAACGCATGCGCTCGTTTATCCAACGGTCGCTGTAACCCTGACGGCGATAGTCCTCGACGGCCATCTGGAAGGTCAACTCAGGGTCTATCATCTGGTCAATACGCTGAGCACCGACTTCTGCCAACCACTTTTTTACGGGTTCTGCTTTTTTTGATGGAATTGACTGAATAATACGAAAAATGCCTTCAAGGTCAGCAGCTTGGGTTTTGCGCCTTTTGCCGTCAGGAGCCAGCATTACAACAGGGGGACAAATTGTCCCCCACTTGGATTTCAGTTCTGGGTCACGTCTAAGCATCTTCTTTATGTAATCACGTGGATTCACAGAATCTGTCAAGACCTGCACTATATCCGTTACAGAGAAATAGTACTTCTCCTGTTCTGCATCCCATACGATGCGGACTTTTTTACCCTCAAAGAGTTGTATGACGAAATTATCGTTCATTATGCAATATCAGATGAATTTATTGTTGCAAAGTTACTGATTTTTCCGCAAAGTATTGCAAGAATGTCAGACATTAACATGATGTTATGCCCATATTACTCTCATATGAGCAAATAATGACATGTCTGTGTTGACATTGAACAAAAGAAAAAGTTTTCTTTTTTTGCCGAGGTGCATCTTATCTTATAATGAGGCTGACCGGCGGTTGGGGAAAGACAAAAGAAAAGCGGGGCAACCCGTGCCCCGCCTGTGTAAATTCTGACAATCAATGGACTTCACTTGCGCGAAGGTATATAATCGGAATTACGGAACTACCAGCCTGTGTAGACGCCCGGACGGTGAGCGTGAGCCTTATGGCCGTGCTTGGGCTTTGCCACCGGATGGTGCTTCACCGGCACGGGATGGTACACAGCCACTGGAGCGTGGTGCATCCTCATATATCTTTCGAACTGACGCGGGGTGAGCACGCGGCTCAGGGCGCGGTCTTTTCTTACAGGGTTGTTGACATAGAGGTAGTTGATGTCGTATACCTCGCGATACTGACGGTTGGTAAGCCTGAGCTCAACAGCCATTCTGTCGGTCATTACACGAGCATAATTGCGAGCCTCACGGTATGTCATTGCGGTGGCGGAGATGGCTATCGTCATCAGCATTGCCATTGTTAACATTAACTTTTTCATAATCTTCGGTTTTTATATTGTTAAACTTCTTGTTTTCATTGGCAAAATTAATGTCATTTGCCATCATAAGCAAGGGATTATGCCTAAAACGAGGGGGGATTTTCCCTAAACGTTTAGGGAAAATCCCCCCTCGGTGGCTTTCTGCCCCACTCTACTTCAGCATGGAGTCGTCGCCGGTGTATAGCTGGTAGTACTTGCCTTTCTGCGCGAGCAGCTGCTCGTGGCTGCCCTGCTCGATGATGCGGCCGTGGTCCATCACATTGATGATGTCGGAGTTGCGCACGGTGGAGAGCCGGTGGGCAATGACAAAGGTGGTACGGCCTTTCATGAGCGAGTCCATACCGCGTTGCACCAGGGTCTCCGTACGGGTGTCGATGCTCGAGGTGGCCTCGTCGAGAATGAGCACAGGCGGGTTGGCAATGGCGGCCCTGGCGATGGCCAGCAGCTGGCGCTCGCCCTGGCTCAGGTTGCCTCCGTCGCCGTTGAGCATGGTCGCGTAGCCATTGGCCAGACGGCGGATAAAGTCGTCGGCGCCTACCAGCCGCGCAGCCTCGATGCATTCCTCGTCGGTAGCGTCGAGCCGGCCGTAGCGGATATTGTCGAGCACCGTTCCGGTGAACAGATGGGTCTCCTGAAGCACCATTCCCAGACACTTGCGCAGGCTCGACTTGTTGATGTCGTCGACAGGAATACCGTCGAACAGGATGCGGCCTTTCTGCACATCGTAGAAACGGTTGATGAGGTTGATGACCGTGGTCTTGCCGGCTCCCGTGCCGCCCACGAAGGCTATCTTCTGACCCGGGTTGGTGTTGATGTCGATATCGAACAAAACCTGTTTCTCAGGCACGTAGCTGAAGTCGACGTCCTTGAAGTCTACGTCGCCCTGAATGGGTGTTGACTGGATGGCGGCAGATGCCGAACGCTTGCCGCCCTTGGCAGCCGGCTCGTCGGAGCCCTTCACCCAGCAGCCATTCTCCATCACCCACGTGCCCTCGTCGACCTCAGGCTCCGCGTCCATCAGGTTGAACACGCGCTCGGCACCCACAGAGGCGTTCAGCACGCTGTTGATCTGCTGGCTGAGGTGCGAGATGGGCTGGGTGAAACTCTTGTTGAGCGTCAGGAAGGCTACGATGGTACCCAGCGAGAGGTGCGAGGTGAGCAAGGAAGGACTCGCATTCAAGGCCACGGTGGCTCCGACAACCGCTATGAGCACATAGCCCAGATTGCCCAGGTTGCCGTTCACAGGCATCACGATGTTGGCAATCTTGTTGGCGTTGTAGTTGCTGCTCCGCAAGTCCTCGTTGATTTTCTCAAACCGCTCGATGGCTTTCGCCTCGTGGCAGAACACCTTCACCACCTTCTGACCGGTCATCATCTCCTCGATGAAGCCGTTCACCTCGGCCAGCTTCAGCTGCTGTGTCTTGAAGAACGCCCGCGAGCGCTTGCCCAGTTTCGTCGTGGTGAACATCATCACAACGGCCATGATGATGCTGACCAGCGTCAGCGGAATGCTCAGCACCACCATCGAGGCGAAGGTAACCACCAGCGAGATGATGCTGTTGAACACCTGGGGCAGACTTGAGCCGATCATCTGGCGAAGCGTGTCGACATCGTTGGTATAGGTAGACATCACGTCGCCGTGGGTGCGCGAGTCGAAATAGCTGATGGGCAGCTTCTCCATATGCTCGAACAAGCTCTTGCGCAGGCGGAGAAGCGTTCCCTGGCTGACGTTAATCATCAGACGGTTGTAGGTGAACGAGCAGACGACGCCGAAGAAAAGCACGAGGCCCAGCTTGAACAACGCCTGCGCCAGCGACGCATACTCGGGATTGTCGACCTGAGTGAGCGGCACGATATAATCGTCGATTAAGGTACGCGTGAAGAGCGTCGAGACGAGCGTGGTCACACTCGAGATCGCAATACAAGCCATCACCGCCAGGCACGAGAACTTATAGTTCTGCAGCACGTACTTGGTGAGCCGCCACAGTATCTGGCGCTTCTGCTTGTCTACTTTCTGGAAACCCGCCTGAACATGTCCGCGTGGTCCACGATTGAAATTAGGCTGTCTCATGCTGCACCTCCTTTCTCGCCGGGCTTGTCGAAGTCGCCGCCGGCCTCCGTCTGAATCTTGTAGATCTCCTGATACAGCTCGTTGGTCTTCAGCAGGTTCTCATGCGTGTCGTAGCCCGTCATTCGTCCGTTGTCGAGCACCAGAATGCGGTCGCAGTCCTTCACGCTCGAGATGCGTTGGGCAATAATGATCTTCGTCATATCGGGCAGCTCTTCGCGGAAAGCTCTCCGGATCTTCGCGTCAGTAGCCGTATCGCAGGCACTCGTAGAATCGTCGAGCACCAGTATCTGGGGCCGCTTCAGCAAGGCACGGGCTATGCACAAGCGCTGTTTCTGTCCGCCCGAGACATTCGTTCCGCCCTGCTCTATCCACGTGTCGTAGCCATCGGGCATCTGGTCGATAAACTCGTCGGCCTGGGCCCAGTGGCAGGCAACACGGCACTCGTCGAGCGTTGCGTCTTCTTTTCCCCAGCGCAGGTTGTCGAGGATGGTGCCGCTGAAGAGCACATTCTTCTGCAACACCACCGAGACGGCATTGCGCAAGGTGGACAGACTGTACTCGCGCACGTCGTGTCCGCCAACCATCACCGAGCCTTTCGACACATCGTACAGACGGCTGATGAGGTTGACTAACGATGACTTTCCGCTACCCGTACCACCAATCACGCCAATGGTCTCGCCTGAGCGCACATCGAACGAGATATCGAAGAGCGCGGAACGGCGGTGTTTCCTGACAGGCTCCGGCTGTTGGGCATCTGAAGAGCTCTCACCACCGTTGATTCTGCTCCCGATACAATCCTGGTAGTCGAAACGCACATGATTGAAACTGATGCTGCCGTCGGCTACCGTAGTCAGGGCATTTGCGGGGTCTTGGATATCGGGTTCCTCGTCGATAATCTCAACAACACGCTTGCCGCTGGCAGCACTCTGTGTGAGCATCACAAATATCATGCTGAGCATCATCAGCGACATCAGAATCGACATCACATAAGTGAACAAAGACGTCAGCTCGCCCGTTGTCAGGGTTCCGCCAACGATGAAATGGGCTCCGAACCACGACAAGGCTATGATGCAGCCGTACATCACCATATTCATAATAGGATGGTTCCAGGCCATCAAAGTCTCCGCACGGACAAACAATTTGTAAAGTCCGTCGGCAGCACGCGCAAACTTCTCGTTCTCATAATCCTCGCGCACAAAAGCCTTCACGACGCGGATGGCCGACACATTCTCCTGAACACTCTGGTTCAGCTGGTCGTACTGCTCATACACCTTCGTGAAGAGTCGTGACACATTCGAGATGATGTAACTGATGGAGCACGTAAGAATCACCATCGCCACAATGAAGATAATGCTCAGCCGCGAGTCGATGACCAGACACATGACGATGGAAAGGACGAGCCGGAACGGAGCGCGTACCGTTACTCGCAAGATCTGCTGGAATGCATTCTGCAGGTTGCTCACGTCGGTCGTCATGCGCGTGACCAGACCGGCAGCTGAGAACTTGTCAATATCCGAGAACGAGAAACGCTGGATGTTACGGTACATCGCCTTTCGCAGATTACTCGCAAAACCGCTCGACGCATACGATGCGAAACGGCCGGCAAGAATGCCAAAAGCAAGGCTGAGAAAGGCCATACCGAGCATGATGGCCCCGTAGAGATACACATTCTGAATATTGCCTGCCGACAAGCCCTTGTCTATCAGCGAGGCCGTGACATAAGGGATGAGCACGTCCATCACAACCTCGCAGGCTGTAAACACGGGCGTGAGCAGAGAGGCCGTCTTGTATTTTCCGACTTGATTGTAGAGTGTTCTTATCATTTTCATTTCGCAAATGTAGCATTTTTATGCTATACCGCCAAAATAATCCCTCATTTTTTCATTCTGTTTAACGTGTATCTGCCTATCAAAAAGAAGCATAGCAGCCGCTATTGTCCTTACAAAAAAAGACGGAGCCAGCTGCTATGCCGTTCTTACGATAATTATCTGACTAAATGATGATTATCTGACTAAATGAAAATTTCCTGTTTGTATTCCTTTATCTTCTTAGAATCTTTTTCCCATCTTGAATGCGTATGCCGCGCCAATTGTCGTCAACCTGCTGGCCTGAGAGATTATAGATATGCCGGCTTCCAGGGGATTTGACGGTAAGTGTTGCGACAGCCGTACTCCCACCCTGAACATACTCCACCTCATTTGCCAGATCTTTTGCTTTGACTGCCAATTGAACATTTCCATTTACTTGTTCCAGAATCTGAGCAGCCTTGCGTAACGACGAGACAGCAAAGAAGTTCGAAGGAACGAGGAACTGAAACACTGTTGCATCGTCTGATGGACGAAAGGAAGATGCAATCAGCCCAACGGGTTTTACGGGATTACCATAACCATTGTGACTGAGGGTATCGTACTGTCGTGGTGTAGATCGCTCAAAATGGTAAGTCCCACGGCCTTCCTTACGTTGCTGCTCCAGAAATGTTTGAAGTATCTTATCCATAGCACGCTGCCACAACTCGCCAAAAATACTTGTGTCGCCTGTTACCTGCCAATAATAGTAAGCGAGGCGGATGGGATAGCACAACGAATCTATCTCGTACTTTCGCTCATGCAGTTCAGGTTTCATATCAGTATAGTCGCTAGCCCACTCTCCTCCTGTAGCCTCAATATTAAACGCGTTGGCATAAGGATCGATACATATGCACTTTAGCTGACGCAAAATTGTTCCACGTACCATTTTCCTAATCTTTTCATCTGTATTTGAAAAACGTACATATGGCCAAACCTGCGCAGCAGAGTCACGCAGCCACATGGCATGGATATCACCCGTGTAAACAAACGTGTCATCGTCACCTTCAACGACACTATAGTGTACCGTCGTATCCAACGTGTTCGGGAAACAGTTTTCAAACATCCATGCCAAATAAGGAGTGTTACGAAGGAGTTTCTTTACTTCCTCAATTTTTCTCTCTACAGCATCCGAATGAAACAAACGTTGCTCTGGCGATGGTCGCCGTGTCATTCTAGTATTATCAGAAGGGGCAGCAATTGTCTCAGCATACGATTTTGATGGCAAGGCTTGTCCTGCAGCAGTAAGCGTACTTTCGCATAAAACAAAAATCAAAACAGTTGTTTTCAGGTTCATTGTGTTGAAATACTTTTAATAATACAGCGCAAAGTTACGCAAAATCCTTTTAAGGTGAAGAGAAAACATGAAATGTATAAATTATTATCTCCAACCACAATAATAAGCAATTGATTTACAATATATTACGATTATACAATCTTTACATTTGTATAAAGGAAATATTCTGTAAAAAACTGTTTTTTTATATGATAAAAAATGCAATTTCAGAAAAGTAGTTTTACACTCTCATAACTATTTATAAATAATTTTATTATTCAGAAAAAAACATGTAACTTTGCGGCAAACTCATGAATTATAGAATGATAAAACTAACAAATTTTTTGTCCCACCTCATTTGTCTGGTGATGCTATTTTGGTTTGCCAGTCAAATATGTGCCCAAGAGAGCGATAATTACCGCAGTCTACTTCGCGACAAGAATGTGAAAGTGGAATCGACAAACCTGCCCATTATCTTCATCGAAGCTGGCGGGAGAATGATCCTTCGTGATAGCTATGTGCTAGCCAAAATGAAAATCATCCACAACGGTGAGGGGCAAACAAACCACGCCGACACGATTTCATGGCCTGGCCAACACGTTGACTATGAGGGTTGGATAGCGCTTAAATATCGTGGCAACAGTTCATTCACAGAATCAGACAAGAAACCGTATGCTTTCCGTACGCTGGAGAGCAACGATTTGGACGGTAAGAAAAAGAAAGTGTCCATATTGGGTATGCCCAAGGACAACAAGTGGGGATTCATAGCTCCATGGAGCGACGAGACGATGTTTCGCGACATCTTGTCGTTCGAACTGGGACGTCCTTGGTTCGAATGGGTACCAAAGGCACACTTATGCGAAGTCATATTAGACGGTACTTATTATGGCGTATTTGCTATCTGCGAACGGGTTTCGAAAGGAAAGAGCCGTCTCGACTTGAATGATCCAGGTGAGACAGACGGAGATCTTACAGGCGACTACCATGTGAGTGTTGACCACGGCTACGATCCTCATTTTATCTCTAGCTACCATCCCTGGCAGTCGTTAGACGGCAGAAAAGTTGCATGGGATTACAATATTAAATACGAATATGGTGACCCAGAGGATGACGAGTTTGCAGAATTGCCCACAGGAACACGTGAAGCATTACATCAGGAAGTAAACAAGATGGAATCCTCATTCTTGACTGACGATTGGAATGACATTGAGGCTGGTTACCGAAAAAAAATTGACGTACAGTCGTTTATTGACTATATGTTAGCCACGGAACTGTCGATGAACATCGACGGATACCGTCTGAGCACACACCTGTACAAGCATGGGGAAAAACGCAGTGAGGCTGAGGGGAAAGATCCAAGATGGAAAACCACCTTATGGGACTATAACATTGCATGGGGCAATGCAAACTATTTTGATGGTGACAAAACGGATTGTTGGCAATATGAGTTAAACATTAAGTATATATGGGATGACTGTCCCGTGCCATTCTACTGGTATCGCATGCTACAAGACGAGAATTATGTTAGTGCACTGAAGGAGCGCTGGCAACAATACAGAAATAGCAACCATAGCACACAACGTCTTATGCATACAATAGACTCCCTGGCTACACTCATAAAGAGTGGTGGTGCTGCCGAGCGTAACGAGAGGGCATGGGGGATATATACACGATCCTATATTTGGCCTATACCCTATTATGCAAAGAGCTACGACGATGCTGTAAATTACTTAAAAACATGGGTAGGAAAACGGTTGCAATATCTTGACGCCCATTTGCTGCCACCACGAGTAGTAGATACAGATCCTATTAGTGTAGCCTCAGGGTGGAATGCCGATATCGTAGCAGAATCACTTCCTGCAAATAACTATACTACGGCAACCATCGATGGGGTGGACCGTGCACTCTATGCAGAGACGTTGCGAGGAAATGGTGGACTGCCACGTAACCGGACGATTACATCAGCACACGAACAAGCCACATTCCAATTAGCCCCATATGACGAGCTAAACACCTTATCTTTACGTGACAATGGGCAGCAAGGCACCCTTGAGTTCGAGTTCCCAATAGTAACAAGTGAACTGTTTGTGCTTGCGACTAGTGGGAATGGTGATTCTCAGGTGCGTGTCAGGCTGAACTATTCTGATGGAACAACTAGCGATGCTGGTGTCTTCACCATTCGCGACTGGTCCGTAAGAAAAGAATCGTTGAAAGGCGACGAGGCTGTAACATCATTGGGCAATATCCAGCGTGCCAACAATTCATATAGCAGTGATAACCATTACTGTCTGTTTGATTTCTCCATCCCATTGGAGACAAAGCCCCTGAAATCGGTGACCTTCACGAGTACCAACTATGCATACGCCTCCATCATGGCTTTGTCAGCACTAAAAGCTTCAACAACAGACGTTATCGCTATAACAGGAAGGAACGCTTCAAGACAGCAGCCAGCCATTTACAATTTGCGGGGAATGCGCCTTGAGCACCCGCAGCAGGGCATCAATATCATCCGGACATCTGACGGGAAAATAAAAAAAGTAATCAAAAAATAACCGATTGACATGAAGCGAATACTATCTGTCTATGCTTGCGTCATCATGAGCACAACCTTGTGGGCGCAAGTGCCTGAATTTTACAAGCCCTATCAGTCTACCCAGCTACGGGTACCTTCCGTGCCTTTAGTTGTTAGCGACCCTTACTTCAGCATATGGTCACCATTCGACAAACTCACCGATGGTATCACCCGCCATTGGACCGATGACGAGAAGCCGCTAGAGGGTTTGCTCAGAGTGGACGGAAAAACTTACCGTTGGATGGGAACTGACCGTTGCATATTGGAGTCTCTCATTCCCATGGCCGATGAGAAAGCCTGGGAGGCTGATTACACCAGAGAAAAGCAGTCAGGTACAGAATGGACGCTTCCCAGCTACAATCCTAGCGGATGGCAACGCGGTAGGGCAGCCTGGGGTAGCAACGGACTAAATTATGTGCACACCCAATGGAGTGAAGAGCACAGCGACCTGTATGTACGCCGCAACTTTGAACTAGAGGCTACCGACCTGAAAGAAGACTTATATCTCGTCTATTCACACGACGATGTGTTTGAAATTTACATTAATGGACAGAAAGTTGCCGACACGGGTGAGTCTTGGCGCGAGGGTGTAAAGCTACACCTTGACTCTTCAATGAAGCATCTGTTGCACGAAGGACAGAACGTTATAGCCGCACATTGTCACAACACGACGGGCGGAGCTTACACCGACTTTGGCCTCTTCAAAGACATCAACCTGAATACTGTCAAGCCGGAAACTGCCCGCCAGCTATCGGTAAGCGTGCTAGCCACCAATACCTATTACACTTTTGCTTGTGGACCTGTGGAGCTCGATGTTGTATTCACCGCACCTATGCTCATCAACGACTACGACCTGCTCTCGTCTCCCATCAACTATATTTCTTTTCAGATACGTTCGACTGACAAACAGTCGCACGACTGCCAACTCATGATCAGCACCACTCCCGAACTTGCTGTCAACAAGGCAACACAGCCTACCCGTAGCACCATCGTCGAGCAACAGGGCATGAAATATGCCATGACGGGCACCATCGACCAGCCCATCCTTGCCAAGAAAGGCGACGGTATTTGTATCGACTGGGGCTATCTTTACATTCCTGCTATCAATGGGGAAGTCACCATTAGTGATGCAAAACTAGCACGCGCAAAGTTTATGGAAACGGGACAGGCACCAGATTCTTCAAACAAGGTAGACTGTCACAAAGCCTCACAGATGCCGCTTTTAAGTTTTGTTCATCAGTTTGGGAGGGTCCAACAGGCAGCCAGTTTCATGATGATAGGCTATGATGAGGTGCAAGACATTGAATATATGTACAAGCGATATAAAGCCTACTGGGCACATGGCGGTACGGTTAGCATCTTCCAGATGTTCAACCGCCTGCAGACTCAATATGCGTCCATCATGCAACGTTGCCGTGACTTCGACAAACTCATCTACGACGACGGCCTACAAGCTGGCAACACACATTATGCCGAGATACTGTCGGCAACCTATCGCCATGTCATTGCTGCGCACAAGCTTTTCCAAGATGAAGACGGCAACCTCTTGTTCTTCTCGAAAGAGAACAATTCAAACGGATGTGTCAACACAGTCGACCTCACCTACCCCGAAGCACCGCTGTTCCTCGCTTACAATCCCGAACTGCAGAAGGCCATGATGACCTCCATCTTCGACTATTCGCTGTCGGGCCGATGGACAAAGCCATTCGCTGCCCACGATCTTGGCACATACCCTATTGCAAATGGTCAGGTTTATGGCGGTGACATGCCTCTTGAGGAGGCGGGCAACATGCTCACTTTGGCAGCTCAGTTGTGCAGACAAGACGGAAATACGGCCTACGTGGACAAATACTACGAACTACTGCACACCTGGGCCGACTATCTTGCGCAGAACGGTCAGGACCCTGCTAACCAGCTCTGCACCGACGATTTTGCCGGCCACTGGGCCCATAATGCCAACTTAGCCGTGAAGGCCATCATGGGCGTGACTGCCTTTGCCGAGATTGCACGCATGAAGGGTGACCAAAATGTGGCAAAAAGCTACATGACCTGCGCACAGAAGATGGCTGAACAATGGGAGAAAGACGCCCGCGAGGACGACCATTACCGGTTGGCCTTCGACCGACAAGGCACATGGAGCCAAAAATACAATATGGTGTGGGACAAGCTCTGGCAGACACAAGTGTTTCCGGCATCGACCATGGAGCGCGAGATACAATACTATCTGAAACAACAAAACCGTTACGGACTTCCGCTTGACATTCGTAAAGATTACACAAAGAATGACTGGATTATGTGGACGGCTGCTATGGCTAGGGACAAGAAAACATTCCTACGATTCATGGAACCCGTCTATGCCTATATGAACGAGACCGAAAGCCGTGTACCCACCAGCGACTGGTACGACACTAAGACTGGGCGAATGGTAGGTTTCAAGGCCCGTTCTGTGATTGGAGGATTCTGGATGAAAGTGCTCATGGACAAGACCCTCAACACCCATTGACAAGTCCCCAACACCTAACATTCAACACCCATTACCCAAAAACGCATCACCCATGAAACGAATCATTACAACCCTGGCTTTGGCTATACTCTTCATCAACGCATATGCTACTGAGCCTGTCGATTATATAAGCACACTAGTTGGAACGCTGTCGAAATATTCACTTTCCACAGGCAACACGTACCCTGCTGTGGCAATGCCTTGGGGCATGAATTTTTGGACGCCACAGACTGGAAAGATGGGCGACGGATGGCAGTATGTTTATACCGAGGACAAATTACGCGGCATCAAGCAAACCCACCAGCCATCACCTTGGATCAATGACTACGGTCAGTTTTCCATCATGGCCACAACAGGCACGCCTCGTTTTGGTGAAGACGAGCGTGCCTCATGGTTCTCGCATAAGGCTGAGACGGCAACCCCATATTATTATCAAGTCTATCTGGCCGACTGGGATGTCAACGCAGAGGTAACGCCAACCTCACGGGCAGCCATGATGCGTTTTACCTTTCCTGAGACACAACAGGCCAACATCATTGTCGACGCATTTGACGGCAATGCCCACGTCGAAGCCGATGCCGCCCAACGCCGCATCACGGGCTACACAGTAAAAAACAGCGGTGGCGTACCGCAAAACTTCCGCAACTATTTCATCATTGAACTTGACCATGATTTCACTGTCAGCCAACAGGTTACTGACGGACGACACGGTATCGTCGTCACCCTAAGTACCCACCGGAGCGAGAAAGTTAGCATACGTGTGGCATCGTCGTTCATCAGCAGCGAGCAAGCTAGGCACAACCTGAACGAGCTGGGTGAGGGTTTCGACTTTAACCGGGTATGCCAGCAGGCCCGCAAGTACTGGAACGATATTCTGGGGCGCATTGAAATAGATGATGAAAATACCGACCACCTGCGCACTTTCTACAGTTGCCTCTACCGTTCGGTGCTCTTCCCACGCGCTTTCTACGAAATGGATGCTAAAGGCAAGCCCGTCCACTACAGTCCACATACAGGGCAGGTATGTCCTGGCTACTATTTTACCGACACTGGTTTTTGGGATACTTTCCGTTGTCTGTTCCCATTGTTGAACCTGCTCTATCCCGAGATGAATGAGAAAATGCAGGAAGGACTTGTGAACTGTTATCGGGAAAGCGGATTTCTGCCTGAATGGGCCAGTCCTGGCCATCGTGGCTGTATGGTTGGCAACAATTCCGCCTCGGTGGTGGCAGATGCCTATCTTAAAAACCACGCTATCGGGCTTACTAACTACGACATAGAGGCGCTATGGCAGGCTGTTGTCCACGGTGCCAACGCCGTGCACCCTCAAGTATCCTCAACAGGAAGGCTGGGATATGAATATTACAACCGACTTGGGTATGTTCCCTATAATGTCGGCATAAATGAGAATGTCGCCCGTACGCTGGAATATGCCTACGACGACTGGTGCATCTTGCAGCTCGGGAAAAAACTCGGCAAAAACAGCCGTGAGCTGAAACCCTTCCGCGAGCGGGCGATGAATTATCAAAACGTCTTTGACCGTGAGACTCTCCTTATGCGGGGAAGAAACGAAGATGGCACTTTCCAGACTCCTTTCAGTCCTCTTAAATGGGGCGATGCCTTCACCGAAGGCAATGCGTGGCACTACACATGGTCTGTGTTCCACGACCCAGAAGGGCTCATTAGCCTCATGGGAGGGCCCGACAAGTTCGTACAGATGCTTGATTCTGTATTCAATGTACCTCCTTTATTCGATGAGAGTTATTATGGGGGCATCATCCACGAGATTCGTGAGATGCAGATTATGAACATGGGCAACTACGCACATGGCAACCAGCCTATTCAGCACATGATATATCTATACGATTGGGCAGGTCAGCCTTGGAAGACTCAGCAGCATATCCGTGAGGTGATGAATCGTTTCTACACCTCTGCACCCGACGGATATTGTGGTGATGAGGACAACGGTCAAACGTCAGCATGGTATGTATTCTCCGCGATGGGTTTCTATCCCGTCTGCCCTGGTTCCGGACAGTATGCCATCGGAACGCCCTATTTCGAGAATATGACACTCCATCTTCCTCTAGGAAAGAAACTTGTTGTCAAGGCAAAAAACGTGAAGGAACCATACATCGGAAGAATGTATTATAACGGTACCGTATACAACCACAACTACCTTAACCACGACGAGTTGCTAAAAGGCGGGACTATTATCTACGAGATGCAAGCTGCTCCAGAAAGACAGCGAGGCAGCAAATCTGTGGACGCACCCTACTCTTTCAGCAAAGAATAGGAATCTTGGGGATATCGTTAAAAAATAATAAACGATGCAACTATTTCCCGTTTTTTACGTCAAACGGATGAAAAGGCATTATTTGCAATCGTTATTATTCACTTAACAGAAGAAAGGAAATGAAGTATTACTACATTGAGAATGGCGCTCAGGTTGGCCCCTTCGAGGTCAGCGAGTTGTACAACAAGGGCATCCGTCCTGAGACATTAGTGTGGTGCGACACGATGGAAAACTGGACACCTGCTTGGCAGGTAGCTGAACTGAGATCCGTTATCGATAGCAGTATCGTCCGCCGTGAACCTCCTAAGTATAATCCCGATGGTGGTGCCGAGACACCTCTGACTGCTGATGAAATGAAGAAGAAAGCACGTGATGAGAAGAAAACAAAACGTAGCGGTTGCGGCCTCCGCAGCCTCATCAGTTTGCTTATTCTCGTCATTATTGCAGGCGTGATGATTTTCACCTGCCCCGACAAGCAGGCTCACCAAACTGCTATTAAGCAAGAGTTTAATGCTGCCATGAGTGAGAAGATGGGCCCCGGAAAGGGCATCATCGAGTCTGTCATCCAAATGGGTAGCAAATATGTTATGGGAATGGCTGCCGAAAGTGCGCTCAACGAGCTCCTCACCGTCGACAATTATTTTATCTGTTCTGTAGGACGCATGCAATACGAGGGACGCGAGCACGTCACCAGCATAGGCGTGTTCAATCATATCTTCACAGTTAACAAAGATGATATCATCCGTGCACTCGACCGGGCCGAACAGGCGGCACGTGACATCAAAAACGATGAAACTTCCGACGGAGATATTATAGGAACTGTGATTGACGCTCTCAGGCAACTTTTCTAAGCTTAGAATATTCGAACTGCGAGTTTGGAATTCCAAGTTTCATTTTTACTACTAAGAATGCGAAGAATACTTATCTGTTTGGCATGTCTATGCCTCTTAGCCTATATGCATGCCACAGCTCAGAATCTGCCGGACGACGGTCCTCTGACCGTTCGTCCGGCATTACAGCAACTAGGGCAACGACTATTAAAAGGGAAAACGGGAAGCATTGTGGCCATCAAACCCTCTACGGGAGAAATCATTTGCCTGGCAACGAATTCACCAACGGGTAGCAACGTTAACCTGGCTATTGCCACAGCCTACCCGCCAGGCTCTACTTTCAAGACTGCACAAGCCCTCACCCTATTGTCAGAGAGCATCATCACACCAGAGACCACCATCGACTGCAAGAACGGCTTTACCGACGGCAACATCCATGTTGGGTGCCACCAGCATGCCTCCCCATTATCGCTGGCCAACGCTCTGGCTTTCTCTTGCAACACGTGGTTTCTTTCGACATTCATGACCATGCTCAACGACGATTTTGTCTTCGAGACCAAGGAAGAGGCCATCGACACATGGGCAAGCTATATGCGAAGTATGGGATTGGGCGGACCACTCAATATCGACATCCCAGGCGAAAAGGGCGGTATCGTCGCCAACACCAACTACCTCAGCCGCCGTTATAAAGACGGATGGAATGCACGTACCATTATATGGGCAGGAATGGGACAAGGCGACATCACAGCCACCCCTATGCAGCTATGCAATCTGGCTGTCACCATTGCCAACCGCGGCTTCTTCTATACCCCGCACATTCATCAGGGAACTCCTGATCGCCCGTTGTCACAGAGGTTCCTACGTAAACGGAGCACTATGGTGTTTCCCGATGCCTACCCTCCCGTGATTGAAGGCATGCGACTAGCTGTGGAAAAGGGAACGTGCACGGACATCCGTACCACCTACCCCATCTGTGGGAAAACGGGTACTGCCGAGAACAGTGGCGCCGACCATTCTGCGTTCATTGGCTTTGCCCCACTTAACGACCCGCAGATAGCTATCTGTGTATACATCGAGCATGGAGGCTTTGGAGCCGACATGGCTGCCCCGATAGCCGCCCTTATCATTGAGTCGTATCTGAAAGGACACCTCTCGCCAGCCTCAGAGACCAAGGCCAAAAGAATTGCATCTAAAATAATTAACCCATAACAAATCATTCTACAACTAACTCTCTCATGTCTTGGAAAATAAAATATCGTTGCACACAATGCGGTTACGAGGCTTCCGACTATGAAGGACGCGGCCTATTTAGGCAGCAGATTGTCAGCGTGAGCTGTCCTGATTGCAAGAGCATCCAGAATCTTGTTGTAGGCGGAATCATTGGTGATGTAGCTCCATCTTTCAGTAGTGAGGTTGGAAGGCTTTGCCTGCAATGCGGCAGCGACAAAATCAAGATATGGGACAAGAAAACGTGTCCTCGTTGTTACGGCACGATGGAGAAGACTGGAGAGAAAGAGTTTTGGACATAGGCTGGGTTACGGCTATTATGGATATAGACAAGGGGGAAACAGAAGTTATCCCCCTTGTTTGCGTCATTACCAACACAAGACATAGAATATAATGCGCTCAACTGGCACGAAAAGACGGAGTGCTAGGATTTCGAAACTACAAAAAATGTGATTTCTGCTTTCATTTTTGTCATTTTGACATTTACCGCCTATAAAAGTGGCAAATAAATACTTGAAAAAAGAAACAAATTACTATATTTGCAACATGGTTGAAAAACAAGAAAACACATAAAACAAACCACTTATGAAAAAAACTATTCTAATCTTAACAGTCCTACTTGTGTCGTTCGTTTGTCACGGGCAACCCCGTTATGACATGAATAAAATAAAACGAGAGAATCTGAACCGGGGCGTGGTGGCCATCCGCGATGGAGAGCGGGTAATGGTAAGTTGGCGAACGCTGACATCCGACAAGACCGGCGAGCGTTTCGACATTTTCCGTAATGGGGTGAAACTCAACAAAAAGCCATTGGCGAAGAGTGGCACCTTCTTCATCGACGAGCAACCCCTGAATACGGACGCGACCTATGAGGTGCGTGGTGGCGGTAAGAACGGAAACTATACACTCAAGGCTAACGCTCCTGAGGGCTATCTGCCCATCCCCGTGAACAAGCCCGAAGGTGGAATCTCGCCCGACGGACAGCACTATACATATCATGCTAACGACGCAAGCATCGGCGATGTCGATGGTGACGGCCAGTACGAGATATTCCTGAAATGGGAGCCCTCAAACGCCAAAGACAATATGTTCGCCGGGTTTACGGGCAACGCCTACATCGACTGTTATAGGCTGGACGGTACACAGTTGTGGCGCATCGACCTGGGGCGTAACATAAGAACGGGAGCCCACTTCACACAGTTCATGGTGTACGACTTCGATGGGGACGGCCGCGCCGAGATGATGGTGAAGACGGCCGACGGCACCACGGACGGACAAGGCAAAGTAATTGGCGACAAGGATGCAGACTGGCGTTACGGCATTGCCGCCATTAATGCAGACCCTGAGGCTTACAAAAGAAAACTACAAGAAGAGCGCGAGGACGCCATGCGGAGACGTAGAGAGTGGCAGGAAAAAGAGAAGAATCTGCCTTCGACGATGACCAAGACAGAGATTCACAATGCCAGACGACGGTTCCTAAATACAGAAGTGCACGGTGACAACAAGACAGGCCGCATCATGGACGGACCGGAATATATCACAGTATTCAACGGTCTGACAGGTGCTGCTATGGCTACCGCCGAATACGTTCCTGAGCGGGGAAATGTGAGCGACTGGGGCGATGACCACGCCAACCGTTCTGAGCGCTATCTGGCTGGAGTAGCCTATCTGGACGGAATGCATGCAAGTGGTATCTTCTGCCGTGGATACTACACCCGCACCGTCATAGCAGCTTGGGACTGGGATGGACGGCAGTTGAAGAACCGCTGGATATTCGACAGCAACATTCCACAATGGGCCAGTTATGCCGGACAAGGCAACCATAACCTGCGCATCGCCGACGTGGACGGTGACGGCTGCGACGAGATTACTTACGGAGCTATGGCTGTCGACAACGACGGAACGGGACTCTACAACACAGGGTTTGGTCACGGTGACGCCATTCACCTGACAGTCTTTGACCCCACCAGCGACGCCCTGCAGGTATGGGACTGTCATGAGAATCGACGCGACGGAAGTGATTTCCGCGATGCTCGCACAGGCAAGGTAATCTTCCAAATCAAGAGCAATGAGGATGTAGGACGCTGTATGGCTGCCGACATCGACCCCACGAACCCAGGACTGGAGATGTGGAGCAGCGAGAGTGGCGGCATACGCAGCATCAAGGGTAGCATTGTGACGCCGAAAGACATTAGAGACAATAGTGAGGATGACGGCGACAACAATGCCCTGCGCATACGAGGTGCCCGCATACCGACCAACTTTGGCATCTGGTGGGACGGCGACCTGCTGCGCGAGATGCTCGACAACGGTGCCGTCAGCAAATACGACTGGAACACAGGACGTATGCAAATGGTACAGCGGTTCAGAGACGCCCAATTCAACAATGGCTCCAAGTCGAATCCCAACCTTTGTGCCGACATCATTGGCGACTGGCGCGAGGAAGTACTCACACGTAACCGTGAGAGTAGTGAGCTGCGCCTGTATGTTACTACCACACCCACCGAATACCGTATCAACTGTCTAGAAGAGGACATCCCATACCGCCTGAGCGTAGCCGCACAGAACACGGCATACAATCAGCCCACACAGACAGGATTCTATTTAGGTCCCGACAAGACTGTGAACCCTTTCCTGAAATAGCACGATAAGAATCATAACGACAAATAGCAATATGAAGCATCCCAGACTCTTTGGCACCATTGTCATGCTGATGGCATTTACGGCCGGCTTGCGTGCCCAGCACATCAACGATAGTAACACGCCACTCCATCTGATGAAACCAGACTACAAACTGGAGTATGGCGTTCCAACAGTCATGAACGTAGAACAGACCATAAAACGTGTGCTCAACTACATCACGGAGGAGACCCCAGCCGTGCTTATTGACAGCAAGACAGGACGTGAGGTAAGACAGAAAAAAGACATCAACGAAGACACGCAACTGAAACAAGGAGGGTTCAGGCTGACCAGCTACGAATGGGGCGTAACCTACTCCGGAGTTCTGGCCGCTTACGAGGCGACAGGCGACAAAAGTTACAAAGACTATGTCGACAGCCGTATGAGACTCCTAGCTGAAGCAGCTCCTGCATTCAAGGCCCTCTACCAGAAAGGAAAGAAGATTGACGGCAACATGCGCCGCGTGGTAGACCCTCATGCTCTCGATGATGCGGGTGCCGTCTGCGCATCCATGATCAAGGCGCGCGTCAGCGAGAACGCCCTCCCACTCGACGGAGTCATCGGCAATTATATCGACTACATCATGAACAAGGAATACCGGCTTGCTGATGGCACTTTTGCCCGTCTGCGCCCTCATAAGAACACGGTGTGGCTCGACGATATGTTCATGGGCATTCCGGCCATCGCCTATATGGGAAAATACACAGGTGAGCAACGCTATTTCGACGAGGCCGCAAAGCAAGTGTTACAATTTGCCGACCGCATGTTCGTGCCCGAGAAAAAACTGTTCCGTCACGGATGGGTGGAAGACATGAACCCGCATCCCGCTTTTCATTGGGGAAGAGCCAACGGATGGGCGATACTCACCATGTGTGAGGTGCTCGATGTCCTGCCCGCCGACCATCCCAGACGTACCGACATCATGAACCTGCTGAGGGCACATGTAAGCGGACTGGCGGCACTTCAGCATCACGACGGGTTCTGGCATCAGCTGCTGGACCGTCCCGAAACCTATCTGGAAACGTCTGCAACAGCCATCTATACCTACTGTTTCGCTCACGCCATCAACAAAGGATGGATAGACGCCAAAGCCTACGGTCCCGTCGTATTGCAAGGTTGGCATGCGATAGATTCTGCCGTCAACGAGCGCGGACAGGTGGAGAATGTATGTGTGGGGACAGGGATGGGCTTCGAGGCCGGATTCTATGCCTACCGACCAGTACACGTTATGGCGGCTCATGGTTACGGACCCGTCATATGGGCAGGTGCCGAGATGATTCACCTACTGAAACGTCAGCATCCCAAATTGAACGATAGCGCCGTGATGTTCTACGATGAGGAGGTTCCGACCGACAAGCCTATTTTCAATTACGACGGCAGCATCCGATTCTGAGTTAAAAAGGCAGCATCCGATTCTGAATAAGAAAATCATCCTATTCTGAGTCAAAAAGGCAACATTTGTTACTGAATTACGACGGAGGCATCCGATACTGTGTCAGTCGTAATACGCAATGGTCAGTTCGTCGCTCACCATCAGGTCGTCGTGGAAACGGTCATCATACTGATAGACCAGGCGCATACCCCTGTAAACAGAAGGAATCCTCAACTCCTCTATCAGATGCCATTTCGGACGGCCGAAATCATAGGAGGAGCGGTCGAGCAGAATACGGTTGGAGGTGTAGTCGAAATGATAGTAGCCCCCGCCGATACACTCTTCGCCAGGCTGTAACAGGTCCTTATGCTGGTTAACCATACCTAGACGCAAATAGCCTACATCAGGAAAGGGTTTGCCGTCACGTGGCTTTTCGATAGTGACAATAAACTTGGGCAGCGTCATTCTTCAAGTCTTTTCTTCATTTTCTCCCACGCGTGTGAGCCGAACAGGAAACAGTTTTTCATAGTTTGCGTCATCGGGACAAAACGACTGAATGGAATAGTAAAGCCCAGTTCGTTCTTTCCCACCCACGGTCGAACAGAAGGGTCGAACAGGCCCAGAAAGCAACGGTGTCCTTGTCGGGCATTCTCCACGACAGTCATCGACACAACCGTGCTGCAGCCGGAGCCAAACAGCGACACCACAGCATCGGGCTCGTTGCTGTCGTAAAAAGCCCATCCGCACAATCCTGACAACATGTCAGGAGTGGCATAGAACATGACGCCCTCTGTACCGTCGAAAGAGTCGGCCTTGTCTATTCTGACAAAATTCAGATACGGCTTCTCTGCCATCTCCATTCCCAGCGACTGAACATAGTCAGCCACCATCTCAGGCGTCTTCTTGTATTTCTCCTTCAACGACACGAAACCCGGAACCCGTTCGGGCATATCGGAAAAGCCTGTATACAATTTACCACCCCCGCATCCGATGGTCTCAGCACTCAAACTGACAGGCTCGCCCTCTCTGGCGTCCAGCAGCCTCTTGAAGAAACAGCCGCCAACCTTTTGCGGGTCGGCAACCGGCTCGTCGCTATAGCCAAACAACAAAGGCAACGGTGCCTTACCGCCAAATGCCTTTTGGTAATTCTGAATGAACTCTTGTATCTCCATATTCAAAACGACTCAATTCATAAAGTTTTGTAATATCATGTGCAAATATAGCGAATATCCAAAAATATTCTGTACTTTTGTCTGAGTTTTAAACGTTTTTTAGGTTATAACCGACCCTATGACACAGCACCTTACGAGCATCCGGCTCATCATCTTCGACTTCGACGGAACGCTTGGTGACACACAGCGCAATATCGTGGTGACCATGCAGAATGTGATGCGCGAGTTGCATCTGACGGTTCAAGACGAGAAAACCTGCGCATCCACCATCGGACTGCCTCTGCGAAACTGCTACAAGCAGATGTTTCCCCAGCTGACGAAAGAAGAGCTGGACGAATGTGCTGATACTCACCGGCGGTTGTTTGCCGGGAATTTGAATATGATTACTCCCCTGCCCTTTCCGCACGTCAGGGAAATGCTGACAAAGCTGAAAGAGAGCGGTAAGACTCTATCTATCGCCTCCTCGCGCACCAGCGAGTCGCTGAGCGACCTGCTCAACCGGATGGAGCTGAGCGGGCTGTTCTCACTGATCATCGGCGTACAGGAAGTGAAAGAAGCCAAGCCCCAGCCGGAGCCTGTGTTGAAAACTCTTACCACACTTGGTTTCCGCGCCGAGGAGACGCTTGTCGTTGGCGACATGAACGTCGACATCCTGATGGGCGTGAATGCCGGTGTGAGGACTTGCGGCGTGACGTGGGGCAACGGGACGAGAGAAGAGCTCGAGCGTGCCGGGGCGACCTTCATAGTAAGCCGGGCGGAGGAAATCCTGAAAGTAATAAACAGTTTAGAAAGAACAAACCATAACGTATAACCCACCAACAAAAAACATTATCATCATGAGTCAAGACAGTTTGCTGACCGACGGGCTTCGCGCCGGAGAGAACGTGAGGGAGATCTATCTCGCAGGAGGCTGCTTCTGGGGTACAGAGCATTACTTCAAGCAGATAGAGGGCGTCGTTGAGACGGAAGTAGGCTTTGCCAACGGACACACAGAGAACCCTACCTACAAGGAAGTATATACCGACGAGACAGGCTATGCCGAGACCGTGCTCGTAAGATACAAGCCCGACGTGGTAGGCCTTGAGTTCCTGCTCAGGATGTTTTTCAAGGCCATCGACCCCATCAGCCTGAACAAACAGGGACACGATGAGGGTACGCGCTACCGCACGGGCATCTACTATACCGATGTCTCTGACCTGCCCGTCATTGAGAAGGTATTTGCCGAGGAACAGGCGAAATACGAGGTTCCCCTGGCCGTGGAGAAGCAGCCTCTGCAAAACTTCTATCAAGCAGAGGAATACCATCAGGACTATCTCGACAAGAATCCGACAGGCTACTGCCATCTGCCTCTGTCGTTGTTCGAGTTTGCCAGAAAAGCCAAACCGACGAAAACAGAGTAGGCAACCCTACCCCGTCTTCGCCGGCCAGATAGGCGGCACAAAGATGCTTAATCGTCGTCCTTGAAGAAACTGCCTGTCGGCATAGCCGCTCCCACATTCACACATCTGTTGTATCTCACGCGCGCCTTTCGCTCGCGGCAGAACATCGCTTTCGTGTGCTCCTCGTCCTGACAGAACTCCATGTGCTCGTCGATACACATACCTTTGGCCATACCTTCCACATCGAGGTTGTCGGTGCCGATGAGTGTAAACGTCCAATGCTGCGTCTTCAGCTTCTCTATCAGGTTGCGCACCATCTTCTGCGTCCACTCGTTCGAGCAATTCTCCTCACCGTCGGTAATGATGGTCACCAGCACATTGTCGCCCTCCGCTACCTGCGCGTTGAGTTTCGAGACAGTCTTGCCGATGGCGTCGTACAACGGAGTGGCGGCACAGGGGTTGTAGGCCTTCCAGCTGAGGTCGTGCGTCGTCTTGGCAAGTGCGTCGTTATAGTGCCACTTCATATGCTCGCTGTCGAAGGTCACCAGGGTGACGTGTTGCTCTGTATCGGGAAACTTCTCTTGCATGGTTCTGACGGTGGAAAGTGTTTCGTTCATGCCTGCGAAGGCCTGCTTGCGGATGACAGACATTGATCCGCTCTCGTCGACGATAATCAAATTGAATACTCTTTTCATAATCATAATATTTTAAAGTTAGGAAATAATTGTTGATGAACTCCTTTTATTAGCTTTAAAGACGATAATGGAAAAAAATTAAGGCGCAAAGAGATTTTTTTCTTATTTTTGCAACAAAAACGTAAAAAACGATGCTCAGCGACCAGGAAATCATAGCGGGATTCAGAAGAGGAGACAGCCATATCATCCGTCAGTACTTCTATGAGTACTGTCACGCCGCCTATCATTTGTTCGACAAGAAATACGAGCTCAGCAAGAAAGAGAATCTCGACTTCATGTCGCTGGCCCACCAGTATGCCATCTACCTGATGGAGCACGACTGGAAACCGCTCGAGGACCGCTCGCCCGAGGTGTCGCTCCGCACGTGGATGATCAACGGCTTCCGGTTTGTTGTGCTCGACGCCTTGAAATGGTATAAGAGGGAATACGGCTCCCTGACCTTCGAGGAATACCTGAAGTCGTTCGATACCAGCAAGGACCTGAGGCTGAACTTCAACAAGCTGATTTTGGAAATCTGCGACAGTCTGAGCCTTGACAGAAAATCGAGAACGATACTCATTATGCTGCTTGTTAACGGATTCAAGACCAAGGAGATTGCCGCGCAGATGGGTATCACATCCGCAGCCGTATCGCAAAGATATAACACGCTGAAAGAGCATTATATCGTTCCTTACTTCAAGAAAAACTTCGACTTGGATTTCGATATGCCAGAGGTGATGGATGTGGAGCACGCCGTACTCGAGGAGGCCATGCCTATAGGAGTTCCCCCAATGCCTCGTTCTATGCCCGAGCCTTGTATTGTGCACATGGGACGTGGAACGACGGGCTCAGACTTTGTGGAAAAGAAAGAACAAAACGAAATGGATATGGAAAAGAAAAGAACGACGCCAGAGTTTATTCAAGAGCTGGCACCAGGAGAGATTTTCGTTTTTGGCAGCAACCTGCGCGGAATGCATGGTGGAGGCGCTGCCTATGTGGCGTACAGGAAGTTCGGCGCCGTTATGGGGCAAGGTGTCGGGCTGCAGGGTCAGAGCTATGCCATTCCCACGATGCAGGGCGGTGTAGAGACCATCAAGCCGTATGTGGAAGAGTTCATCGCCTTTGCCATACAGCACCCCGAACTGACGTTCCTCGTGACCAGAATCGGCTGTGGCATCGCCGGTTTCACGGACCAGCAGATAGCCCCGCTCTTCGAAGAGGCTCACTACGTCAAGAACATCATTCTTCCGGAAGGATGGTAAGAAGGGAAAGTTACTGAAAAAGGGTGTGGAGGGTGAATGCCCGAAGGATGGATGGGCCGTTGACGTCGCAATCCTCCCATCATTCCCATCAACTCCCATCCCCCCAAGCTACTCGCCGATAATGGTCACAACCAGTTTTCTGGCCCCCCCATACCTGCGGTACTCGCAGAGATAGATGCCCTGCCACGTGCCCATATTCAGGCGGCCGTCGGTAATAGGAATGGTGAGACTGACACCACTCAGCGTCGACTTGGCGTGAGCAGGCATGTCGTCGGAACCCTCGAGTGTATGCTCGTACTCAGGCAGGTTCTCGGGCACCAGCCGGTTGAAGATGGTCTCCATATCGGTACGCACATCCGGGTCACAGTTCTCGTTGATGCTCAGTCCGCAGCTGGTATGCTTCGTGAAGAGGTTCATGATCCCCGTTTTGGGCAACGGCGGCAGCTGGCTCAGTATCTGGCTGGTCACCAGATGGAAGCCTCGTGGCACGGGCTTCAAAGTAATCTCAATTTGCTTCACCATAGCTCACTCCTCCTTACGTTCCCGACAGTTCTCCTTCTTGCCCGAGTTTGTGGCGTAGGCAATCGCGCGGCGGATATTTCCACACAAAGTCACAATCTTATTATTTTGTATCATACGCTCATCAAAAAACACGTAATTTCGCCACAAATATACAGATAAAAAACGGATTCGGCGACTATCGGGCTCCGAAATGACGATTTTTTAGCAGAGAATAGAGAAAAGAAGTGGAAAAAAGCAAGCAACACACGCTTTGCCAGCTGTATTTTTTTGTATATTTGCCACATGAAAAGATTATACGCAGTTTTATTCCTGTGCCTCTGCCTATTCGGAACGACGGCAGCGACGGCACAAACAGCCTATCAGGTGCCTGTATCTGAGGAGCACGAGCAGATGCAGACAGGCAAGTATCAACCCACATGGCAGTCGCTCGAGACCCACCAGACGCCCGAGTGGTTCCGCAACGCGAAGTTCGGCATCTGGGCACATTGGGGACCCCAGTGTGTCGAGGGCAGCGGCGACTGGATGGCCCGCGAGATGTATATCGAGGGGAGCAGCAAGTACAAGTACCATCTCGAGCACTACGGCCACCCGTCGGAGGTGGGATTCAAAGATATCCTGCCACTCTTCAAAGCCGAGAAATGGGACCCTGAGAAACTTGTGGAGCGATACAATCGGTGTGGTGCACAATACTTCTTCGTCCTCGGCAACCACCACGACAACTTCGACCTATGGGACTCGAAATACCAGCCTTGGAACTCGGTAAACATCGGCCCGCGGAAAGACATTCTGGAGGGCTGGGCAAAGGCTGCAAAGAAATACGGTCTGCCGCTGGGCATCTCGTTTCATGCCGACCATGCCTGGACCTGGTACGAGCCTGCCCAACGCTACGACCAGCGCGGCCCGAAGGCGGGTGTCTACTACGACGGCAAGCTGACGAAGACCGACGGCAAAGGCAAATGGTGGGAAGGACTGGACCCGCAGATGCTCTACCAGCAGAACCACGAGATGAGTGACCGCTCGTGGAGCAACGAGCAACTGCATAGCCAATGGGACTGGACCCACGGCGCCAACCTGCCCTCGCAGGAGTTCGTCACCAATTTCTACGACCGCACCCTCGACGCTATTAACCGCTATCAGCCCGACCTGATCTACTTCGACGTGACTGTGCTGCCCTTCTACGACTTCAGCGACTGTGGCCTGCGAATCACCACCCACCTCTACAACAAGAACCCGAGGGCGGTCGTCTTCGGCAAGATTCTGAACGAGCATCAGCGCAAGGCGCTCACCTGGGACGTAGAGCGGGGCGCACCCAACGAGATCATTCCTGAGCCCTGGCAGACTTGCAACTGCATCGGCGGATGGCATTATAACACCTCCATCTACGAGCGCGACCGCTACAAATCGGCAGCCACCGTGGTGAAACAGCTGGTCGACATCGTGTCGAAAAACGGCAACCTGCTGCTCTCCATTCCCCTGCGGGCTGACGGCACCTACGACGAGAAAGAGGCGCGGATACTAGACGACCTGGAGGCTTGGATGACGGTCAACGGCGAGAGCATCTTCGGCACGCGCCCGTGGGTGAGATTCGGCGAGGGACCCGTGGCCGATAAGGACATCAAGCTCAGCGCCCAGGGATTCAACGACAGCCAGTACGGCAACATGGACGCCCGCGACATCAGGTTCAACCAGACCAAGAAGTATCTCTACGCCACCGCTATGGGATGGCCCGCAGACGGCAAGCTCGTCATCAAGTCGCTGGCCAAAGGCAACAAGCATTTCCGCAAATCCATCTCCTCTGTCCACCTGCTGGGCTACGGAAAGCTGAAAGCCAAGCAAACCGCTGAGGCGCTGACGGTCAGCCTGCCTGAGCCTTGCAACAAAATCGTACCCGTACTGAGAATCGCCAAATAGATTCACCCCTGCCGTATCTCTCTACTACCTTGCAAAGATTCTGAATTCATCAGAGAAAAGCAAAGGCCTTGTAGAAGAAGTGTGAGTGAGTAATCCTGGACAGAATGTTACAGTTACAGTTGTTACAGTTAAAAAATGAGGTATGTACCCTTTCTTTAAATCTATATAAATAATTGATATATAGATAGTTATATATAAATATAAGGAAACTGACACCTTCGAAAAAACAACTGTAACAACTGTAACTGTAACGCTCGGTCATTATTAATTCATCTAATAAGCTGATTATCAAGGAGATACTTCATTTTCAATCCTTCTATCCTTCAGATGCCAAACCTGCAAAAAGCACAAAATCCATCAAAAACCAGCTCTCTCTGACATCAAAAAACGTGCAAAAGCCCCTCGTTCCGATGGTTTTTCCTCTATTTGGCGCATTTTTGAGTTGCGCAAAATTTCACAATCCCAACCTCATTGGAAAGGAATCGAGCATGAAGATATACATTTGGTGGCAGAAAGTGAGAGTTTTTAAGGAGCAATTGTCCAATTTTGTAGAGGGAATTTGTCACAATATCGCCTGCGCAACGAGACAGAGCTGAAGAAACTTGTGCAACTATTCTTGCAAAGGCAAGAGGAAAGCCTTGGGATTTCATCACAATATCGTCTCCGGCGCAAGTTGGAAGCAACTCCACGACGCCCTCAGGCACAGCGGGAAACGCATAGTTTACGGTTAAGAATGTGCAGTTATCGGCTAAGAGTGGACAAACCAAGGAAATATTCGTGAGGAATGAGAATAATTTTCGTTAAAAATAAGAGAGAATGAAGGCATATCGGATTATTTGCCGTATCTTTGCATGTTGAATCATTTGGTATGATGAAAAGATGACAGAGAAAGCTACAAGAATAAATCCCTTTTTCGAAGAATATAAGACACCCCACGACACAGCGCCCTTCGACCGTATCAGCATGAGCGACTACGAGGAGGCATTCATGGAGGGCATACGCCGTGACAACGAGCAGATAGAGAAGACTATCAACAATCCCGACAAGCCGACCTTCGACAACACCATCATCAACAAGGACGAGGACCGCGAGGGATACTACGACCTGCTCGACCGTGTATCAACCGTATTCTTCAACCTGCTGAGTGCCGAGACGAACGACGAGATGGACGCCCTGGCGCAGAAGATGCAGCCGATACTCACCCAGCACGCCAACGACGTGAGGCTCAACAAACGCCTTTTCGAGCGCATCAAGGCCGTACACCTGCACCACCGCCGGCTCACTCCCGAGGAGAAAATGCTACTCGACAACTGCTACGACGGGTTCGTTCGGAGCGGAGCGTTGCTCGACGACACTGGTAAGGAACAGCTGCGCAAGCTTACCGAGGAGGCCTCGATGCTGTCGCTACAGTTCTCGCAGAACCTGCTGAAAGAGAACAAGGCGTTCACGCTTCACATTACCGACGAGGCCCAGCTCGACGGACTGCCCGAGACCGCCCGCGAGGCTGCCGCCCAGAACGCCAAGGAGCGCGACTTGCAGGGATGGGTGTTCACCCTCGACCAGCCCAGCTACGGTCCGTTCATGACCTACAGCACCCAGCGTGAGCTGCGCCGGCAGATGTATATGGCCAAGAACCAGGTGTGCATCCACGACAACGCGGAAAACAACCTCGAAATATGCAAGCGGCTCATCAACCTGCGCCGCGAGATTGCCCAGCTGCTGGGCTACAGAACCTATGCCGACTACGTGCTCAAGCATCGTATGGCCACCAACGTGCGCAACGTGTATCGCCTGCTCGACCAGCTGATCGACGCCTACAAGCCCACCGCTGAGAAAGAGGTGGAGGCGCTCGAGAGGATGTTTTTGAAGGCTGAGGGCGGAAAACGGGGCAGCTCTCGAGCCGAGACAGCCGGCAGCCGGCAAGTTATGGAGCCCTGGGACTTCGCGTTCTACTCGCACAAGCTGCAGCTGAGGAAATACAACATCGATGCCGAGATGCTGCGACCCTACTTCGAGCTGAGCCGCGTCATCGAGGGCGTCTTCGGACTCGCCAACCGCCTCTACGGCATCACCTTCAAGGAAAACAGCGACATCCCCGTCTACCACCCCGACGTGAAGGCCTACGAGGTGTTCGACCGCGACGGTTCCTACCTGGCCGTGTTCTACGCCGACTTCCATCCGCGCAAGGGCAAGCAGGGCGGCGCCTGGATGACCGAGTATCAAGGACAATACATCAGCCGCAAGGGCGAGAATGTGCGGCCGCATGTGAGCGTGGTGATGAACTTCACGAAGCCTACCGACGAGAAGCCGGCGCTGCTGACGCTCGGCGAGGTGGAGACCTTCCTCCACGAGTTCGGCCACTCGCTTCACGGCATGTTTGCCAACACACGCTTCGAGAGCCTCAGCGGCACCAACGTATGGTGGGACTTCGTCGAGCTGCCCTCACAGTTTATGGAGAACTATGCCATCGAGAAAGAGTTCCTGCGCACGTTTGCCTACCACTACCAGACAGGCGAGCCGCTGCCCGACGAGCTGATCGACCGCATCAGGAAGAGCCGCAATTTCATGGCAGCATACGGATGCCTGCGCCAGGTGAGCTTCGGACTGCTCGATATGGCATATTATACAAAGAAAGACGAGTTCAACGACGATATCATCCCGTTTGAGAAGCATGCTTGGAAACGGGCTATGGTGACCCGCCAGCTGCCCGATACTTGCATGACCGTACAATTCTCTCACATTATGGCAGGCGGCTATGCCGCAGGCTACTACAGCTACAAATGGGCAGAAGTGTTGGACGCCGACGCCTTCGCGGTGTTCCAGAAAGAGGGAATCTTCAACCCACAGACAGCCCAGCGCTTCCGCGACTGCATCCTGAGCAAGGGCGGCACCGAGCACCCTATGACGCTCTACAAGCGGTTCCGCGGCGGCGAGCCAACCATCGATGCATTACTGAAACGAAATGGAATCAAACGAAAAACAAAGAAAGCTTGACCAGCGCTACCTGCGTATGGCGCAGATTTGGGCCGAGAACAGCTATTGCCAGCGGCGGCAGGTGGGCGCCCTGGTGGTGAAAGATAAGATGATAATCAGCGATGGCTACAATGGTACGCCCAGCGGATTCGAGAACGTCTGCGAGGACGACAACAACGTGACCAAGCCTTACGTGCTGCATGCAGAGGCAAACGCCATCACCAAGCTCGCGCGCAGCTCGAACAACAGCGACGGCTCGACGCTCTATGTCACCGCCTCGCCTTGCATCGAGTGCGCCAAGCTTATCATCCAGGCAGGCATCAAACGGGTGGTCTACGGCGAGCAATACCGCCTGACCGACGGCATCGACCTGCTCCGCCGCGCCGGCATCGAGGTGGTGCTGATGGAAGTGGACAAGGATGATAAGGAGTAAAGCAAGAAGTGATAAAGTATCAAACATACAACGATCAGTTATAAAGAATAGATGGCACAAAATAAGACAAATCGCTACCTGCCCGTCATCATGGCGTTCTGCGTCGTGGTGGGTATTCTGATTGGAACATTCTATACCAATCATTTCTCAGGCAACCGCCTGAACATCATCAACAGCGGCAGCAACCGACTTAACAACATCCTGCATATTGTCGACGACCAGTATGTGGACACGGTCAACGTCGACTCGCTGGTCGAGAAGGCCATTCCGCTCATCCTGGCGGAGCTGGACCCCCACTCCGTCTACATTAATGCCAAGGACGTGCAGATAGCCACCGACGACCTGAAAGGCTCGTTCTCGGGCGTGGGCATCGAGTTCACCATCCGCGAGGACACCATCCACGTGCAGAACGTCATCAGCAATGGACCTGCCGAGCGTGCGGGCATCGTGGCGGGCGACAAGATCGTGAGCATCGACGACAAGCCCTTCGTGGGAAAGATTGTCACAAACGAGGAGGCCATGCACCGGCTGAAAGGACCGAAGGACACGAAGGTGAAGCTGGGCATCCTGCGCTACGGTTCGAAGAAGGAGCAGTTCTTTACCGTTACCCGCGGCGACATTCCTGTGAAGAGTATCAGCGCCACCTACATGCTCGACGAGACAACGGGCTACATCCGCATCAAGAGTTTCGGCGAGACCACCTATTCCGACCTGCTCATCTCGCTGGCCAAACTCTCGCAAGAGGGATTCGAGAATCTGATCATCGACTTGCGCGACAACACCGGAGGCTACCTCCAGTCGGCCGTGCAGATGGTGAACGAGTTCCTGCCGAAGGACCGCCTGATTGTCTACACCCAGGGCCGCAAGTCGCCGCGCCACGACTATCGTAGCGACGGGCGCGGAAGCTACCAGAAGATTCCGCTTGTGGTGCTCATCAACGAGGGCTCGGCCTCCGCATCCGAGATTTTCGCCGGAGCCATTCAGGACAACGCCCGTGGAACCATCATCGGACGCCGCTCGTTTGGTAAGGGTCTTGTTCAGCAGCAGCTGCCGTTTGCCGACGGCTCGCTCATCCGCCTAACCGTTGCCCGTTACTACACCCCGTCGGGCCGTTGCATCCAGAAACCCTATGCGGCTGGCGGCGACAAGAACTACGAGCAGGACCTCATCACGAGATACCAGCACGGTGAGTTCTTCAACCAGGACAGCATCAAGCATACGGGTCCAGCCTATAAGACAAGCATCGGCCGTACTGTCTACGGTGGCGGTGGCATCACGCCTGACATCTTTGTTCCGGAAGACACGCTCGGCATGACCTCCTACTACAAGCAGGCCAGCATGAGCGGGCTCATCCTGCAGTTCGCATTCACCTATACCGATGACAACCGTCTGAAACTGAACAACTTCAAGGAGATGATGGAACTTTCGGACTATCTGGTGAGACAGAACACGGTTGACAAGTTCGCCACCTATGCCGACCAGCACGGACTGAAACGCCGCAACCTGATGATCATGAAGTCGCACAAGTTGTTGGAGCGCTACATCAACAGCCGCATCATCTACAACATCTTGGACGAGAGCGCGTGGAACCGCTATCTGAACATCGACGACCCGGTCATCAAGGCCGCTACGCAGGTGTTCCAGAACAATGAGGCTTTCCCCAAGAAGCCCGAGCCCAAGCCTGAGGAGAACAAGAAGGTTGCAGTAGGAGGAAAAATGCCGTACGAGCATCTTCCCCTATCCTGCCCCAATCTGGTCGCCATCAGCTAAGAGCTCGTCCACACAAGCCAAGAAGAAATGGGCTCTCTACCCGAACGGAGGGGCTCTCTGCTCAAATAGAGGGGCCCTCGACTCGAATCGAGATGCTCCCTGCAAGAATAAAGAGGCTCTCTGCCCTCACCACCTTTCACCCAACTAAACCCGCAGCCTTTCGCCCATGAACAAGAAAGACCTCAGAAAATACATCCGCATGCAGAAGCAGCAATTTACCAACGAACAGTTGGAGGAGTTGTCGCTCCCGGTCATCAAGAAGCTGAAGGCCCACCCGCGCGTGAAGGCCGCCAAGACCATCCTGATGTATTACTCGCTGGCCGACGAGGTGAACACGCACAAGGTGATAGACGAGTTGCTGGCCGAGGGCAAGACCATTCTCCTGCCTGCCGTCATAAGCGACACAGAGATGGAAATACGCTATTACGAAGGACCGAAGGACCTGATGGGCGGCTTCTTCGACATCATGGAGCCCATCGGCAGAACGTTCACGGGATACGAGGCCATTGACGTAGCCGTCGTGCCGGGAATGAGTTTCGACCTGCAATGCAACCGGCTAGGGCGTGGAAAAGGCTACTACGACCGTTTCCTTCCAAAGATTCCACAAGCCTATAAGATTGGTGTCTGTTTCCCGTTCCAGAAGCTGCCCGGAATTCCGGCAGAGGAGAACGACATGAAGGTGGATGAGGTGATTTAGCTTTCAGCAGTTTTTTACGTCCGTAATTAATTTAGTCCTCAGAAGAATATTTACATCTGGAACTCATTTTCAGTTGTCAGAAAATTGTTACATCTGAATGAGTCCTGTTGTCAGAAAATTCTCACGTCGGTAATCAGCATACTCCCTACTTCAGCATTCAGCTTTCTCACCAGTTCCGACCGCATCATCGACAGGTCGGAGCGCAGGGCTGGATTGTTGATTTTCACGAACAATGTCTGGTTCTTGATAAACTTCTCACCCGTATATCTCTCTACCACTGCGCCGGTAACTGTCTCCCATGCGTCTATCAGGCGTTTCTGCAGCAACGGCGTCTCCAATCCCTCTTTACGGAGGAACTGATTAATCACGTTGTCGAGTGTCTGTACATTTCTTTTAAACATAAGAGAAAATACACTTAGAGATGAACAAAATGTAAACTGTATCAAGAGTTGTCCGTCGGATGCCGGACGACGGATATCTGTCCCTGTTCCACATGGAAGAGATGGTAGTCGAAGTCGCCATGCTGCAATATCTGGTCGAGGTGGGCGCGGTTGGTGTCGGTAATGAATATCTGGCCAAAGCCCTCACCCGCAACAAGCTTCACGATCTGCTCCACG
Organism: Prevotella sp.; assembly: GCA_016291595.1. Taxonomy (GTDB): domain Bacteria; phylum Bacteroidota; class Bacteroidia; order Bacteroidales; family Bacteroidaceae; genus Prevotella. Next base: position 63,204 of record JAEEXN010000003.1, on the reverse strand, counting down.
CGCCGTGCGTCCAGCTTGTCGAAAATGTCATCGAGCAGCAGGAGCGGAGTTGTCTGGCTGTTCGTGCGTTTCAGGAAGTTAAATTGAGCCAGCTTTAGGGCCAAAACGAACGTTTTGTTCTGCCCCTGGCTACCCTCGCGCTTCATAGGATAGCCGCCCAAAAGCATCTCCAGGTCGTCTCGATGCACCCCATGCAGGGAGTAGCCTACGGCACGGTCTTTCAGGCGGTCGCGCTGGATAACCTCCAGCAACGGGCCCCGCTGGCAATGGGAGATATAATTGAGCGAGACCTTTTCCTTATCCTCTGAGATGCGCTGGTAAATGTCCTGAAAGACGGGAATCAGCTCCTCCACAAAAATCTTGCGCTTCTGGTAAATCAGCTCGCCCTCGGCAGCCATCTGCTCCTCCCAAATCTGCATCAAGGTGGGGTCGGGTTCCTCTTCCATTTTCAGCAGCGAGTTGCGTTGTTGAAGCGCTTTGTTGTAGCGGTTCAACGCCTCGATGTATGCGTGGTCGTATTGCGAGATGACCACGTCCATCAGCCGGCGCCGCTCCTCGCTCCCGCCCTCAATCATGATCGTATCGGAGGGAGAGACCAGAATCAGCGGAATCAGACCGATATGTTCCGACAGGCGCTTGTATTCTTTCTTGTTACGCTTGAAATGCTTTTTGGCGCCGCGCTTCATGCCGCAATAGACCAACTCGTCGTCGCCTGCCTCATTCTCATAGACGCCCTCGAGCATGAAGAATTCCTGCCCGTGGAGAATCACCTGCGAGTCGATGGGATTGCCGGCGCTGCGGCAGAACGAGAGATAATAGACAGCATCCAGAAAATTCGTCTTTCCCTCACCATTATGCCCTATGAAGCAATTCATCTTGGACGACAACTCCAGCGTTGCCGACTGAATATTCTTATAGTTGATGATGGAAATTTTCTTTAAAATCATGCCTGTCGTCAGTATATCTTTGCCGAATTTAGTGGCAAAGTTAGTGCAAAATAGGCAAAAAAAGAAAAAAGTCTGCAATAAATTTCAGTATGTGGGAGAATTTCTGTAATTTTGTGCCCCAAATGAAACATCAAAAACAACAAAAATAATGGCAAACAAAAATGTAAAGCAACAGGGTCAGCCTATTGAAGAGACCCTCAACAAACAGGAAGCCTTCTTTATGAAGTATCGGAAGGCTATCCTTATCGCAGTAGCCGCAATAGTGATTCTCTTTGCTGGCTTAACCCTCTATAAGAACTATGTGTCTGGTCCACGTGAGGCCAAGGCAAGCACCGTTCTGGCCAAGGGTCAGGAGTATTTCGACGCCGAGCAGTTTGACAAAGCGCTCAATGGCGACGGTGCCGGTTTCCCCGGTTTCGCGAAGGTAGCCAGCGATTATAGCAGCACCGACGCAGGCAATCTGGCAAACCTCTATGCCGGACTATGCTACGCCAATCTTGGCAAGTGGGCCGAGGCTGTGAAGAGTCTGGAGAGTTTCTCCGGTTCTAACGACCAGATGATCAGCCCCGCCGCACAGGGAGCCTTGGGCAACGCATACGCTCATACCAACCAGCTCGACAAAGCTGTCAGCGCCCTGAAGAAGGCTGCCGACATGGCCGACTCAAAGTCTTCCACAAAGGCTAACAACAGTCTCTCTCCCACCTTCCTCATCCAGGCTGCCGAGATTCTCGAGAGCCAGAACAAGAAGGCTGAGGCCCTGAAGATCTATCAGGACATCAAGAAGAAGTATGTGAACGCTGCTGTCAGCCAGGAGATTGACAAGTATATTGAGCGCGTTAGCGAGTAATTGTCAACCGGAACAACGATGGCAACAGCACTTCATAACCTTTCCGACTACGAGTTCGACAAGATTCCCGATGCCAGCAACATGTGCTTCGGCATTGTCGTAGCCGAGTGGAATCCCGAGATTACCGGAGCTTTGCTCAAGGGAGCCGTCAGCACTTTGGAGAAGCACGGAGCTCTGCCCGAGAACATCCACGTGAAGACCGTACCCGGCTCGTTCGAGCTCATCTACGGCGCCCATCAGATGACACTTAACGACGGCTACGACGCCATCATTATCCTGGGCAGCGTCATCCGCGGCGAGACACCCCATTTCGACTACATCTGTCAGGGCGTCACCCAGGGCATAGCCCATCTCAACGCCACCAGCGCCATTCCCGTCATCTACGGCCTGCTCACCACCGACAATCTCGAACAGGCCCAGGACCGTAGTGGAGGCCGGCTGGGCAACAAGGGCGACGAATGTGCCATCGACGCCATCAAAATGGCTAAGTTCTAACATTCAACAGACAATCCAACATCAGGCAGACTTTTCGCAGGTCTGCCTTTTTTCTTTTTTGTAGCGACAGTTTTTTGTGCCGGTTTGCGAAATATTTCTCCCGTTTTCTGTTAATTTGTTTTTTTTTGATTAACTTTGCAACGAAATGGCAACTATGAGAGAAGATATGCTACTATTACAACGACTGAATGCCGGCTCATACGACAGCTTCAAGCTATTGTATGACCAGTGGGTAGCACGTCTCTATCAGTTTGTCCTCAAGATTGTCAAGTCCGAATCTACGGCTCAGGATATTGTCCAAGACACTTTTGTCAAAGTTTGGGAAAACCACGAAACCATTAACCCTGAGCATTCCTTCAAGTCGTATCTGTTCACTATCGCCTACCACCGCATAGCCGATGAGTTCCGCAAACAGTTGCGCAATCCGCTAATGCCCGACTACATCACTTTTACATCCTCGATGGTCAGCTACAACGAGGCTGAACAGAATCTCAGCTTGGAAGAATTCATCAGGCAACTGGAAAAAGCCAAGACAAAGTTGTCGCCACGCCAGCGCCAAGTGTTCGAGATGAGTAAGGAGCAAAACCTTTCTCACTCTGAGATTGAAAAACTCATGGGCATCAGCAACCAGGCCGTCCGCAACCTCCTGACAGCCGCCATGAAAACCATCCGTCAGGAGCTCGAGCCTTTTGCTCCACTACTGATTCTCTACTGCCAATTATAGCAGTAACAGCTAAAATACAACTTTTTTATAAAAAAAACGAAAAAGCATGATTACAAATCAGGCTCAAATCAGTATTACTATAAAACAACCATCATTATGCACACATTTAAGACACTTCTGAAAAAGTATATGCAAGGCCGGCTGAGCAGCGAGGAACTGGACATCCTCCGCCAGCAGGCCGACATGTTGAACGACGCGGAACTGAACAACTACTTGAGCGAACTGTGGCAGGAAACCGACGAGAATGCCTCCATCGACGAGACGCTTAAGCGCCACATGCTGGAGACTATCTCACAGCGCACCCAGACGAGAATTCCAAAAGGCAATAAGCCGGTTGTTCATAAGTCAAGCGCCAGAGTTCACAATATCAAGCGTATGCTCCGCATCGCTGCCGTTTTCCTCTGCATTCTTGTCGGCACCGCCATGTGGTTCAACAGCCGCGTGGAGCAGCCCAAGCTCTCCGACGAGGTGATGGCAGCCATCCAGCGGGCAGAGCAATCGGGCAAGAACCAGGCCGTGGTGACCATCGACGGCCAGCCCGTCAGTGTGAGCAGCGAAGAGGCCATCGCTAAAGCGCAAGCCGTCAACACCCACCATTCAGCACCCGCCATTCAGGACCGTACCGTCACTACCCATCACGACTCGGAGTTCTGGATGACATTAGAAGATGGTACGCGCGTACATCTTAATTATGGCACCCAGCTCACCTACCCCATCCACTTCAGCGGCGATACACGCGAGGTGGAGCTGCAGGGCGAGGCCTATTTCTTCGTGGCTAAAGACAAGAGCCGCCCCTTCATCGTGCATACGCCCAACGGCGACGTGCGCCAGTATGGCACCGAGTTTAACATCAACACGCGCGACGAGATCGGGGCAACCCGCGTCGTGCTCGTCAACGGCAGCATCGGCATCACCCCGCGCGGCGGCGCCGAGAGTATGATGCGTCCCAACGACATGGCCATCCTTCAGCCCGGCGAGACAGAACCTGTCATCAGTCAGGTAGACATCATGCCCTACATCGCCTGGAACACTGGCACCTTCATGTTCGACGACTGCACGCTCGAGCAGCTGATGCGCGTGCTGGGCCACTGGTACAACAAGCGCGTAGAGTTTAACGACGACGCTATCCGCGAGATGCGCTTCACGGGCGAGATAGACAAATACGAGTCGATTCTCCCCACGATGAAGGCCATCCACAAGGTGACGGGCCTGCGCATCGAGGTACGCGGCAAGGACATCATCATCAGCGAGTAAACCCTTTGCTGGATTTCTATCCAGCCATAGAGATTATATGGATTTGTAATCCGTAAAAATAAATTACTTCCAAATAAAGTCATAGAATATGAAGATAACCATTATTAAATACACGACATTAGCCATCCTTCTACTCATGACTATGGGATTAGCGAGGTGTAGTGACAGGGAAGATAATATAGGAGGTACTTTTGACGTAACCCTTTATGGGAAGACTGTTCCTGTAGAATTGATACCTCTTGCAAAAATACCATTGTTCGTGTTTGAGAAGGTCGATGATTTTAGTATGGTACAGATTTTTCAAGGCGAGTGGAACAACAGTACGGTTTATATTACTTACCCCGTTCCACTATCCTCCATAAGCAGTGATCAACAATATGGGGTCATCCATGATATAAAAGGTAATATTATCAGTATTGAGCAGTTTGGTCAATTTGACAAATACCCACCTATCAATAACATTAAATGTATCTACATCAGAAACGGTAATTAATATATAATATGAGCATGAAAAGAATCAGAACAACTAGACGAATGGTCGTCCTTCTGCTCATGACGCTGTTGATGACTGCGGCAATGGTCGTCCAAGGGTGTAAAGAGGACGACAACCCGCCAATTGACGAGAGCATACATACCTATATACTTGGCGAGTGGGAGTTGACAACGGTTAGCAAGGGCTTCCATGGAAAAACGTTTGAGTCTGGCAAAGACACATATACATTCAGCAATACAGGAGTTGTTATTGTCAAAAGGAATAATAATGAAAAAAACTTGTACTTCCTTGATAATGGGAAATACAGATTTTTGTTAAATGAGGAGAAACAAGAGCTAACCATAGCCGACATCTCTATCGGATATTGGATGAACGGTAATGTCATGACTCTGGATGGTGGTTCTGACCACGATGGTCCAGTATATGTGCTAACAAAGAAACTGTAATCATATGAAAAGTGAAAAATCATTGAGTACATTTTTGATTTTTCTCCGTATAACTAGAAAAGTGACAACAAATACACCTTAATATTAACTAAAAAAAAGAGAGCATGAAAAAAATCAAAGCAACTAGACGAATGGTCGTCCTTCTGCTCATGACGCTGCTGACACTCTCGGTGTCTGCACAGTCGGTAAAGGACAAGACCGTGACGCTCGACATGACGCAAGTGACTGTGAAGCAATTCTTTGCAGAAGTGAAGAAACAAACAGGACTGAACTTCATCTACAGCGCCGAGCTGGCCAAGACCTTCCCTAAGGTGACGGTCAAGGCACAGAACAAACCCGTGCGCCAGGTGCTCAACGATGTGATGAACCGCATCAACTGCACCTACGACCTGGAGGGAAGCATCGTCACCGTGACACGCAAACTCTCGGGAGCACGTACCCGCACCGTGACGGGAGTGGTGAGAGACGATATGGGTGAGACGCTGCCCGGCGTGAGCATCTGCATCGACGACTCGAAGGTGTGCACCATCACCGACGGCAACGGCTTCTACACCCTGAAAGTGCCCGCCAATGCCTGCGACCTGAAGTTCACCTTCGTAGGTATGGAAAACGCCATCGTTCACCTGAAGGCAGGCAACGGCCACGTGACCGAGGACGTGACGATGACCAGCAGCGCCTCGCTCGACGAGGTTGTCGTGACGGGTTATCAGACCATCTCGAAGAAGAACATGACGGGTGCCACAGCCACCATCACAGCCGAGGCCCTGCAAGACCGTTATACCAGCAACATCGTCAGCAACCTGGAAGGCCGTATCGCCGGTCTGTCAACCTACGGCGGCGAGATCAAGATTCGTGGTACCAGCTCGCTCTATGCAGAGACAAGTCCGCTGCTCGTTGTCGACGGTCTGCCCATGGAAGGTAAGCTGACCGACCTGAACATCTACGACATCGAGACCGTGAACGTGCTGAAAGACGCTGCCGCCACGGCCATCTATGGTGCCCGCGCCGCCAATGGCGTAATTGTTGTGACTACCAAAAACGCCAAGAAAAAAGGTAAAGTAGAGATAGATTTCTCTGCAAACCTTTCTCTAACAGAGAATCGTAACCTCGACTACAACGACAATTTCTATATGAATGCAGCCCAACAAGTAAAAATAGAGTCGGATTTTTATGATTACTGGTATGGAGAAGCAGGTAATACGGCAGCCGACTACGAGCCAAAAATCACTCAAGGAACTGAACCCATCTCTGCACTGGCATACGCTTACTATCGCAGGGCTGCCGGTGAGATTTCCGATGCAGAGCTGCAGAGCATCAAAAGCCAGCTGAGCAAGAACAACTTCGCCAAGGAGTTCGGCGACGCAGTCTATCGCCAGCAGGTGATGCAAGAGTACAACCTCTCTCTGCGCAGCCGCGGCGAGAAGATGCAGAACAACCTGACGCTGAACTTCAAGCACGACAACGTGGGCATTCTCAACCACATGGACCGCCAGCTGAGCGTGAACTACAAAGGCAGCTTCGACCTGGCCAAGTGGCTCACCTTCAACGTCGGCATCAACGGCGTGTATGGCAAACAGAAATATCAGGGCAGCGACTATAACAGCTATGCTACCATAGGCGGCCGCTCCGGTGGCCAGAACATCTGGATTCACCCGGCCTACGAGCCTTTCTACAACGAAGACGGAACGGCCCGCCGGCTCTTTGGCTGGTACGACGGAAACTTCTACTATGACATGTTTACCAAAGAAGGGCTGGTTGATACGAGCTCCGACCCCGTAGAGGAACTCTATAATAATGTCACCACCTATGAGCGCCAGCACATGCGCTATCATGGCGAGTTGCTGTTCAAGATTATCGACGGACTGACAGCCAGAGGACTGTTCGTCTATGAGACCGACCACACCAGCACCGAATGGTATGCCAATCAGGAGAGCCATGCCGCACGCACACTGCGCAATGCGTTCACCGTGCTGCAAGACGGTGTCGTCACCCATCTCACACCCGAGACGGGCGGTATCAAGCGATTCACCAACACCGAGGGACGCTATTGGACAGCCCGCGGACAGCTCGACTATATCAAGACTTTCGGCAAGCATGCCATCAACGCCATTGCCGGTCTGGAGTTCCGCGAGACCAAGAGCTGGGGCAACAACTCCATTCTGCTGGGCTACGACGAGCAGCTGCAGACCAGCCTGACCGACAACATCAACTTCAACACCATCAAGGGAATGCGCAACAACAGCTATTTTTATAACGGCTATCCCTGCAGCCAGTTCGCATTTGAGCCCTATATCGAAAACTCGATGGCACTTATTACCGAGATAACCCACCGCTACGGCTCTGGCTATGCCAACTTCACCTACACCTACGACGAGAAGTACAACGTGTTTGCATCGTGGCGTAAGGACTATGCCGACGTCTACGGCCTGAACGTGAAGTACCGCGGAAAACCGCTATGGTCAGTCGGCGGCGCATGGAACATCGACAACGAGTCGTTCATGAAGGACGTGGATTGGGTGAACTACCTGAAACTGCGCTTCAGCTATGGAGGCACAGGTAACATCTACCAAAGCGCCACATCGTATATGACGGCCTCTACGGGCGAGACCAACTATTACACCTACCTGCCATTGGCCAACATCACCAGCCCGGGCAACCCCGATCTGCGCTGGGAGAAGAGCAACATCACCAACATCGGTATCGACTACTCGCTGTTCGACAACCGCCTGCGTGGAGCTCTGGACTACTATTACAAGAAGTCGAAGGACGTGTTCTCCAACAAGCCGCTCGACCCCACAACCGGTTTCACCAGCCTGGTGGTCAATGCTGCCGAGATGCGCAACCACGGTATTGAGCTGCTGCTCACAGCCGAGTGGTTCCGCGCCCGCACGGAGAAAGACTTCGGATGGAGCACTACCTTCACCTTCACACACAACGACAACAAGGTGACCAAGGTGGAGAATCCTTCGGTCAACGGTTACCAGCTGATCTCCAACCCCTTCAAGGAGGGATATCCCGCCAGCGCCGTATGGAGCTACCGCTTCGCAGGTATCTCTGACGGAACAGAGGAAAACGGCTATGGCGTTCCCGCCGGTGAGACCCTTTGGTACGGACAGAACGGCGTCATCTCGCATAACGGAAGCGGCGGACCTGAGATTATGGAGTATAGCGGACAGACAGAGCCAAAGACCATCATCGGTATTGGCAACGAGCTGCAGTGGCAGAACTTCACCCTGGGTGTGCAGATGGCCTACTACGGCGGCCACGTGATGCGTTGCCTGGCAGAGACCGAGACCTTTACGCCTTCATACAGTGCTGTAGCCAGCTACTTCCTCAATGCATGGACTCCGGAGAACCATACCGACACTCCGGGATTCGGACGCTACTCGTCGGGTGCCCTGGGCAGCGAGCCCTCCTACAGCAACAGAGCCGTTCACGACGCTTCTTTCCTGAAGATTCGTAACATCGTGCTGGGCTACAACGTGCCAAGCTCATTGCTGAGAGCCCTCCACGTGAACCGTGCACGCCTGCAGTTCCAGATTGACAACCCCAAAGCCCTCTGGACAGCCAACGACCTGGGTGTAGATCCTGAGACTTTGGGCATCCGCACTCGCTCTAACTACATTTTCAGTCTTAACGTGAACCTCTAAAAACAGATATAGCAATGAAAAAGATTATATATAGCTTGATGCTTGGCTCGGCAGCGTTGTTAACGACAGCCTGCGCCGACTTCACAGAGATTCAGCCTAAAGGAGAAAACCTCCTCAGCACGACCGACGACCTGGCCCTTCTGCTCAATAGCGACACCTACGATGGCGTCTCATCGATGAACACCCGGCGCGTGGGCGCTAACATCATCTACGCTTATTCGGATGTGTCGGTGCCTCTGACCGTGGATAACAAATCGACAGCAGCCATCTATAATGGCTATTTCGACGACCAGGAGAATCTTACCCGCCTGGCCGTACAGGCCAACACCGACGGACAGTACACTTCGTGCTACAACATCATCGGCCGCGTGAGCAATCCTATCCTCAAGCAGTTGGATATGGCCAGCGGCCCCGAGGCAACCAAGAATGCCCTCAAGGCAGAGGCCCTCGTTGCTCGCGCCTTTTGCCATTTCATGGTATTCCAGCGTTTCGCTGCCGCTTACAACGGCTCGAACGGCGATGATGCAGCCATCATTTACATGAAAGAAGACATGGACATCATGGAGCAGCACCCCAAGAACACCATTCAAGAGTGCTACGACAACATGCTGCAAGACGTGAACGACGCCCTGGCCCTGAACGCCCTGCCCGACAAGGCCCTCAACTTCATGCGCTGGGACAAGAAAGCTGCACTGGCCCTGAAAGCACACATCCTGATGGGTATGCGCAACTACACTGAGGCTGAGGCTACGGCCAAGCAGGTGCTCGGCATCACCAACACGCTCTTCGACTATTACGCTAATGTGGAAGAGGCTCATGGCATGTTAGGAAACACCTATTTTGTTGTTCCTGTCGACGACCGCAACAATCCCGAGACGCTGTTCATGATTCCCGACATGAATTACTATTCATGGGTTGCTCCCTCTGAGTGGAACTGGATGGAAGAGGAGTATGGCCGCAGAGGTACCTCCGATGTCATGTCGAAACAATATGCCGGCTTTATCTATCAAGGCAGGGACTATTCTGACTACGGAGCTTCTATCGGCCTGCCGGGATGGAATGCAGCAATGGACTTCGACCACTACCAGAATAAGGCAGGACTCTCTGTCCCGCAAATGTATCTCTTCATCGCAGAATGCGAGATACGCTCTGGCAATATCGGTACAGCCATGAACTGGCTCGACCAGCTGCGCGCCAAGCGTCTGCCCGAAGGTTTTGAGAAACTGGAAGGGACCGTCACCACTAAGGCCGATGCCATTGAATGGCTGAAGAAGACGGTTGCAGCCGAGTATCTCTGGACCGACTGGACCTATTACACCCGCAAGCGCTGGAACGTTGAAAGCGAATGGGCCACCACGCTGAGCCACACCATCGGCGGCAAGACCTACACCTTGCGTCCCGACTCGAAGCTCTGGATATTCCCGTTCCCAGTCAACGCTACCGAAAAGAACTCCAATCTCACCAACAACTGGTAGGATGGTTGTGATCATGATACCAAGGCCAGCCTCTCTTCTTTGAAGTTGGCCTTGGTTTTCATCTTTTCATAAAATAATCGTCAAGACGTATGAAAAAAATCTTTCTGCTCAGCACTTTGCTGCTGACGATGAGCATCACCGTGATGGGTGCCGTCAAGAAAACGAAACTACGTGTGCTCTACGTGGGAGGCCACTCCAATCTGGAGACGTTTGCCACCGACTACGACAAGGCCGAGAACGAGCGCAGCATCAAGGAGCGCACAGCCTCGTTCGAGCAGTTCCTGGGCGAGTATTTCACCACGGTGAAGGTGGTGATGGCCGACGACTACAACTACAAGATGTCGTACGACTACGACGTGACCGTGCTGGACGGACAGCCCAAGCCTCTTGAACAGCAGCAGACCGTGATGGACGGACAGCGCTTCGTGAAGCGCATCGAGGCCAAGTATTTCCCCGACGACTTCGACCGCCCCGTTATCACCATGGCCGAACTGGGCGAGCGCGTAGGCCGCCGCTTGGGACTGAAGACCGACTGGTATTGCCTCTGTCTCGACCAGTGGGCCCTCGGAATGCGCACCAGCCACCCCATCTTCAAAGGTCCCTACCGGGTGAAGATGACGCTCGTTGACCGTCCCACGCCCGAGGGAGCCAAGGAGTTTGCCCCGATGGTGGGCGAGACGCTGCCCGAGACCACCAAGATGTGGCGCGTCAACACCAAGGGCTATATGACCGACAATGGGTTCCTCATCGGTATGGTGAGCCGCCCCTGGGGCTTTGAGGACTCTCCCGAGGCTGAGTGGATCAGCAGCGGCAACTGCCAGAAGAGCATCGACGCGATGGCCCTGGGCCGCCACGGCTCGTTCTTCCACTGGGGATTTGCCGCCGCACCCATGGACATGACCGACGAGGCAAAGCCTCTGTTGGCCAACGCCATTGTCTATATCTCGAAGTTTGCCGGACAGCACGTCATCGCCCGCAAGCTCTCTGAGGGCATTGCCACCCGCATCGAGGCCAAAGAGAGTGCCTATCGCGTGACCCGCAAATGCTGGGAGGAGTATAAGACAAGCATCGAGCAGTTCAACGCACAGACCAAACAGCTGTCCGACTCGCTCAAGGCAGCCAAGGCCGCAGGCAAGGAGATTGGCCGCCAGATGGCCATGTATCTGCAATGGCAGCCGCAGCCCATCCCCACCGCCGACGAGTGGATTCGCCAGCAGGCTGGACCTCTCTACGAGAAATTCGGCAACGACGAGGCTGCCTACGCCAAATACTACGAAGAGAACACTCCCTACTTCTACGGTTCGTTCAACAGCTACGGCCTGCAGCTCGACGAGGATGCCAAGAGCCTGGGCATTCCCAACAACGACAAGCGACTGCTCGACAAGGCCATCTCGCTCTGGGAGAGCGGACAGGACGCCGAAAAGGGCCGCCGACTGCTGGAGCGTTACACCCTGTTGCGCTACGAGACGGCCAAGCAATACCGCGACTGGTACAACCGCTATCAGAACAAACTGTTCTTCACCGAGAGCGGCGGATGGCTGTGGATGGTCAACACACAGGACAAGAACGTGCCGGGCAACGACTACTCGGTATTGAAATACAACGAGCTGCCCGAGCAGAAGACACCCGAGATTAGCGGAACTACCAACCGCGACAACCCCGTGCTCATCTCCGGTGTGGTGAACGACCTGCCCAACGGCGACAAAGAGCTGGTCATCCGCGTGAAGATGCACAACGGTTTCCACATCTACGGCTTCGTCTCCGACCAGGATCCCTACATTGCCACCACCTTCGACATTCAGACCGAGGGCAACTACCAGAAGGTGGGCGACTTGCAGATTCCGTCGTTCAAGAATCTGGGCACAACAGGCACCACCATCTACGAGGGCGACGTGATGTTCCGTCAGCGCCTGAAGGGTAGCGGAAAAGGAAAGGTTACCTGTACCGTGAACTATCAGACTTGCGACGAGCATGCCTGTCTGCCTCCGCGCGACGTGGAGCTGAGCTTCGACCTGAAATAAGCACAACAAAACAACTATAAAGACCGCATGTTCTTCGCAGAGAGCGGTCGTCGGGAAATAGCAGATTCCCGTCATCGCGAAAAGAAGAATGACACCTTTTTATATTGTCCTGAGTTGAAAAAGCACTTTTCTGCTCAGGACAACTTCTTTTTTGCACTTTCAAGCGTTTTTTGTGGCTAAACCAGCATTATCCGGGAATCCTATTCAGCAGATAGCTATTAAATGGCTCTCCCACTTGAGAAATAAAAAGAGAGCTACTGTCACCGAACAACCGGAAACGCCCTTGCAGAAAGGATTTGAACCCAGTGACGGCAGGTGTGTTTGGCGTCACTAAATAATCCTCTATTATTATCGCAGTTGCAATTAGTATACATATTATAGTCGAGTTAGTATATATATTACACGCTAATTAATCGATCAGTTACACTTCAATTAAGCATTAATTAGAGTGTAATTGATGCTTAATGAACAGCTAATTGATGCCGAATCGCAACATAGTTAATAGGCTAATTAGAACTTGATTGTAAACTAACTATAGAATAGCGTCACTGCAACTCTCCCGTTCCTCTTCTGATGAGCGGAATGGATGAAGTATCACTAACCGGAAACCCTTTACACATCGAAATTTCCGCCATTTAGTGACACTGACGTGTTTATTCTTCTTAGTGCGCGCGAGAGAAGAACTGTTAACAAAGGAAAAAGAAATAAAAGCAAATAAAAATACTAGTTACAAAAGTACCCTGAAATGGTATTAGTGATAAAAAGGGGATTCTATGTACAGAACATAAAAGGATTCCCACGATAAACAAAAAAGAAGCATTAATTTAAAAGATAATATGAATATGAGAACAACCAGATTGATTATGATGACATTAGCCGTGATGCTGTCGACAACAGTAATGGCTAAAGGCTACAAGATTACGGGCAAGCTGACCGGCAACGTAGAGGGTAAAACCATCTATTTGTGCAAGAGCGGAACCGACGAACAGACGAAGTATCGTCCAGTGGTGCTCGACTCTACCATCATCCGCAACGGACAGTTTGTGTTTAAGGGCAAACTCGCTGAGCCTAGCTTGCTGCTGCTGAAGTATTTTCCTAACGACAACCGAGGCGAGCAGGAGAACGGACGTTTAGCTATGCGCCCGGTACTACCGTTGTTTATGGGCAACGAGAAAGTGAACGTCGAGGGCAATGTGAACGACTGGCAGGAGGACTTCCTGACGGCTGTTTACGACACCTACAACTATAAGAACACGCAGATCAGCGGCTCCGCGCTGAACGACCTGTACCGCGAGTACAAACAGGGACGCACTGACTATACGGAGCGCAGAAGCCAGCTGAGCGATGCATTCCACAGTAAGTATTACGATAAAAACAACGTGACGCCGATGGCATACGTGGTGAAAGAACTGGCCCGTCAGGACTCTGCCAAGGCTGCCACCTGCGCGTTCCTGAAAGATTTCATCATGCGCAACAGCGACAACCTGGCTGGTGTGGTGGCACTCGACGAGTCGCTCGGCACCTTCGACAACCCCACCATCGAGAGCCTCGTGGCCGCCATCAGCGACAAGATGAAGGCCACCACTCAGGGACAGACCATGCTGGAGCATGCCAACGTGATTAAGCGTACCGCCCAGGGAGCTCCGTTTGCCGACGTGACGCTGATGGATGCCGAAGGACGCGACCACCAGTTGTCGGAGTATCTGGGCAAGGGCAACTACACGTTGCTGGAGTTCTGGGCCTCGTGGTGCGGTCCCTGCCGCGGTTCTATTCCCCACCTGAAACAGCTCTATGGCCTGTATCATCCGCAGGGATTCGACATCGTGAGCGTATCGATGGATACCGACAACAAGGCCTGGCACAAGGCTTTGGGCGAGGAGAAGATGAAGTGGACGCAGTTGATTTGCAAAGACGGTTTCGGACAAGTGGCCAAGACCTACAACTTCAATGGCATTCCCTACTGCGTGCTCATCGGTCCAAAGGGCGAGATTGTGGAAACCAACTGCCGCGACGCACGCCTGGACCGCCGTGTAGTGGACATCTACGGCAACAAGCTGGAGTCGCTCCACATCGTGGCCGACATAGACACACAGAAAGACTCCTTGACACTCATCACCGTTCCCTTTGGCAGCTCAACAATGGAGTCGAAGAAATATCCCGTCAGCAACGGACATCTCGACCTGACACTGCCGTTGGAGTCACCTGTGCAAATGAGCATCATGGAACCCGGCAACTACATGGCTGGCATCAGTTTCCCAGGTATTCCAGGCGAAGAGATAGTCGTCAAGGGTAGCATCAGCGACCACACTATCAGCGGCTCCAACTTCTACACCGACTACGCTGAGGTGCAACGACAGCTCGCACCCTACACAAAGCAACTCACGGAGAAGAGAGTCGAGATCGAACAGCTATGGGCTGACCTCGGACTGCGCGACAACTCAGTGAAGGGCAAGCAGAAGGTGAAAAACCAGAAAATTTACGATGAGGCGAAAGAAAAATATGTAGCAGAGGCGCAAAGAATCCGTACACAGTTGAACGATGACATCATCAGCTACATCAAAAACCATCCGCGACAAGAGGCCGCAGTCACGCTGCTCGCTTCCGTGCCTGCCGACAGTCTGGAAACGCTGGCAAAAGGCATCAACTACTTCGTGGCCAACGGCCGTATGAAACCTGCCATCGATGCCCTGAAGAAACAGGCTGAGAACGAGCAGATGCGCAAAGCAGCCAAGGATGCCATCAAGGAGGGAGTGCAAGCCCCCGACTTTACCCTCGACGACATCAACGGCAAACCTCTTACGCTGTCAAGCCTGCGCGGAAAGTGGGTCATCCTCGACTTCTGGGGTTCGTGGTGCGGATGGTGCATCAAGGGCATGCCCGCCATGAAGGAGTACTATAAAAAGTACAGCGGCAAGTTCGAAATCATTGGCGTTGACTGCCGCGACACCGTAGGGAAATGGAAAAAAGCCGTGAAGGACAATGAGTTGCCCTGGCTGCACGTCTACAACAAGGCTGCCGACGGCACTCCCGAGAAATATGCTGTTGAGGGTTATCCTACGAAAATCATCATTAATCCCGACGGCACCATCAATAAAATCATCGTGGGCGAAAGCCAGGATTTCTACAACTATTTGGATGAGTTGTTGAAGTGAACCACATCAAGGGGAAATGGCAGAAGCGGCTGTTTCCCCTTCATTATTTCCGTCACCTTCTGCCCTACTCCAACTCTATCTCCTCATGAATGAGCCGCCCTTCGGTGGTGACACCCTCAATAACGATACGGCAGCCGGTGAACGTGTCGGCTCGACAAACGGCAATACGGTTGGAAGTGACATGTGGGTTCCAATAGAGCGTTTGCTGGGCGCCAGGCATCAAGGCGAAGGGTGTAGCACGCTGATAGCCCAAGGGCGTATACCGCTTGATGTTGGGCATGTCGACCTCCTTCTCCGTGTAGTTGCCCGCCTTGGTCGTGATGGAAATGACACCGCTGCCTCCTGCCGAGCCCCAAATGACGGTCGTCCCAGTCTTGAACACGTCCACCCGCGCGACATCCTGCATTTGGATATTGTCCAGATCATACTCCTCGTCGACAATAATGCCATCGATGGCAATGGCTGCAGGATTATCACCATAGATAGATGTAGCCGCACGCACATAACATCGGTTGTCGCGCACAAAGACGCCCGGAATATGGCGGAGCACCTCATGCAGACAGGTGGCGTCCATCTCCTCAATCTGATGCAGACCGAACGACATGTCGGACATCTCGGAGAATATGTTTCCCTTCGTGGCTGAGTTGCGGCGGGTGCCTGTCACATCGACATTCTGCAAATGAATGGAACGCGCGTATGTGGCGCTATGCTCTTCATCCGACGAGATCCGTTCCGGAACGCTCTCTGTGGCTGTCGTCTTAGGAACGGAAAACGGCGGAAAATTCTGCTCGTCGACCACCAACTCCACCCGCTCGTTGCCCGTGTTTTTGGCAGCTCGCAACACATACTGGGTGCCTTCCTGAAAATCCATATCGGGGAAAAAGAACTTTCCGGCTGCATCGGTTACCGCAGAGGCCGCAACGCCCGCCTGAGGAGAAATCAAGCTGACAGTTGCCCCCTCCACGGGCTTGCGCATCAAGAGCGTGCGCACTCTTCCGCCGATGGTCTGCGAGGTCTCGCGTATTGTCTTCGGCACCACGAAATTGCCTTTCAGCATGCGACTCATATCATAGCGTGTCCAACGCTGGCCTGCCAGCAGAGAGTCGACATCCGCCTGTGACCCGCGGCGCAGTCCCACTCGTTCCGCACCCTCTTCCACATCCGACAGGAGCAACATGTGGTCCACTATCGAAGAGACGCGATGACGCTGTTGCGACGCAGCTGCCGTCACAGCCACCGAGATATCGGCCTGCTCTCCCTCATGCAGGTCTGCAATGGAGAGAGCCAGCCGCAAACTGTCAGACATTTCACGAGCCACCTGCAGACGGCACAGTTCGCTGCCATTATCTGAGAACAACAGCCGCTCGGCCAAAATCTCCGCCTGCCCGTTCATCAGCAAGAGCGAGACTACCCCCTGAGGGATGGAATCGCTATGAAACACGACAGACTGCTGCCTGCTGATCTTACCTAAATAAAACGGATAAGCCCGGCAATGGGCCAGCAACATGAGCGAGTCGCCAACAAGGGATGTGCTCACCCGGATAGTCTTTCCCGTCCGCTCGTAGCGAAGCCCACTACCTGCGACCGGAGTCTTAGCGTCTTTCTTTGCCGAAGACTTGTGTCGGGCCGTTACCCCTCCGACGTACAAAGGCTTCGCATCCTGATACTTCACCATATCCTGCGACAAACGGGTATACGAGTGCAGCCAATAGACTCCATTGGCAGCATTCGCAGGGATGTCCAAATAACCTGCATAGACTCCGTCACGACAGATAATTCGTTTCCTGTCGGCCATTCTGCCATCAGGGCCATACAACTCCACATAAGCATAACGGCTCTCGTCGACAGGCTCGTGGCTAAGCGCATTCAGCACATACACCTTCAGCCAGATGCGGTCGCCCGGCGCATAATCCGCTGCATCGGTATGCACGTATGTCTTCTCCTGTGGGGCCATCTGCAGTTGTCTGATAATACGGTCGATGAGCATATTGTTCGTCTGCGCGTGCGTCAGGACTGCCGTAAGAAAAAGCATAATGGCAGACAAGAAATATCTATTCATGAAGAGAAATGTTTTCTGCAAAAATACAAAAAATAGAAAGGAATGTAATATTTTTCCATATAAAAACGCTAAATTCCGTTTTTTTATTACCTTTGTACCCGTAAACCAACACTTATGATCGTTCATGGGTAACAAAAACAAGAGAAGAGCATTTGCGTCGAGGGTGCTGCTGGCAGTATTCTTGCCCATGCTCTTTATCTCGTTTTTTCATATCCACGAGTATCAGCCAAACCATGAGAACGAGTGCGCCCAATGTGTAAACCATCAGCCACACTCCGGCCACTTTACCACCATGCATATGGGAGTTCACGACTGCGTGATCTGTCAGATGTGCCATCTGCCGTATGTTGCTGCCACCGTTCTCATCACCGTATTTATTCTCACCCCTACCCTATGCGCCCTGACCGACTGCAGCAGTCTGCTGCCAATAGGAAGCATAGCCTACAAATCCACACGCGCGCCTCCATACATTCTGTAACTTTATCTATATCAATAAGTTATTTTCAAATAATAAAGTAAGCTACAGAATGAACAAAACATATATTCTAATGCTGCTTACCGCCATACTGTGGCTGGGAGCGGCGCATAGTGCGTATGCACAAATGGACACCATCGTCAGCAGCAAGCACCACCACGTGCTGAACGAAGTAGTGGTAACAGGCTTGACGGGTGACGCCAAACAGAAGGATTTCCCCATTCCCGTCAACATCTTGAGCCAGCGTGAGCTGCAAGTCATTTCTTCAACGAATATCATCGATGCCATCTCGCGGCAGCCGGGCGTTTCGCAAATTACTACCGGCAGCGGCATATCAAAGCCTGTCATCCGCGGACTGGGCTACAACCGTATTGTCACCATCAACGACGGTATACGACAGGAAGGACAGCAATGGGGCGACGAGCACGGCATAGAGATCGACGGGCTGAGCATCGGGCGCGTGGAAGTGATTAAAGGTCCCGCCAGCCTGCTCTACGGATCGGATGCGATGGCG
This sequence comes from Prevotella sp., assembly GCA_016291595.1. Lineage (GTDB taxonomy): Bacteria > Bacteroidota > Bacteroidia > Bacteroidales > Bacteroidaceae > Prevotella. The sequence goes on along the minus strand of JAEEXN010000003.1, from coordinate 44,652 downwards.
GGCGTGGTGATTTTCCATCCCGAGCCGATCTTGCCAGCAGGCAGGATGAGTGCATCGGTAACCAGCGAGTATCAGACCAACAACGGACTGTTCGACTACTCGGTGAGCTTTGCCGGCAACAAGAACGACTTCGTGTGGAACTGGCGATATACCGACAAGATGGCCCACTCGTATAAGAACAAACTGGACGGTTACGTGCCCAACACGCAGTTTGCCGAACGGGCTGTGACGGGACTGCTGGGACTGAACAAGACTTGGGGCCACTCATACCTGCGGATGGGCTACTACAACGTGACGCCCAGTATGATTGACGCCCACGAGCACCACCACGACCACGACGGCGATGATGACGATGACGATGAGCATCATCATGAGCATGAGGCCTTCGACGGCAAAAGCTACCATCATGGCATTCCCTATCAAGAAATATACCATTACAAAGCCGTCATAGACAACCTGTTCTATATGGGTGACGGAAGCATGAAGGTGCTGCTGGGCTATCAGCAAAACCAGCGTAAGGAGTTTGAGGAGGAAAACGAGATGGGGCTATATCTCAAGCTGCACACCCTGAACTACGACCTGCACTACCATCTGCCCGAGCTGAACGGATGGAAGCTGATGGCTGGACTCAACGGCATGTACCAGAAGTCGGAAAACCTGGGCGAAGAGTATCTTATTCCCGCCTATAACCTTTTCGACATCGGTGCGTTTGCGACTGCCGGAACCGAGATCGGAAAGTGGAATATCACCGGCGGCCTGCGGCTCGACAATCGTCATCTGCACAGTTTTGCGCTGGCAGGACAGTTCGACCGTTTCACCCGCAACTTCACAGGATTCTCAGGGAGCGCCGGTGCCGTTTACCACATGATGGACGATATGCACCTGCGCATGAATCTCTCGAAAGGATTCCGCGCTCCCAACTTGAGCGAGCTGGCTTCGAACGGCGGACATGGAGGCACCCAGCATTACGAGGTGGGCAACAACGAGCTGAAAGCTGAGCACAGCTGGCAGATAGACGCCGGTTGGGACTATACCAACGACTATCTCTCGGCACAAATGGCCCTGTTCGTAAACCTTATCGACAACTATATCTTTGCCCAACAGAATGGCGACAAGATGAAGGACGGACTGCCCGAATTCAAGTATGTGCAGGGCGACGCACGCCTTTGGGGCGGCGAGGCGAGCCTCGACATCCATCCCGTTGACCAGCTGCATTTCCTCAATACCTTCTGTTATGTAAATGCCGTGCAGCTCCATCAGCCTGCCGACAGCAAGTATCTGCCTATGACACCTGCTCCGCGCTGGGCCTCGGAACTGCGCTACGACATCTTCCGGCAGGGACAAACGTTCAGTAATACGTTCGTGAAGATTGGCCTCAACTGCAACTTCAGGCAGAACCACTATCATGCCGCCTATGGCACGGAGACAGCCACTCCTGCCTACACCTTATTAAATATGGCGGCTGGTACAGACATCTGCAAAAACGGGAAAAAGCTTTTCTCGCTCTTCCTTACCGGGGAGAACCTGACCAATAAGGCATACCAGAGTCATCTGAGCCGCATGAAGAATCTGCCCATCGAACGCGAGGACGGCGGACAAGGCTTCTACAACATGGGAAGAAACATCGGAGTGAAAGTCATGATTCCTATTACATTCTAAGCTTAAACAAAATCGTTATGAAAACCTGCATTCTCACCACATTGATCTCGCTGCTGACGCTCGGAAACGTGTCAGCCGAAAACTGGCAACTCTCCGTTTCAGCCAACAACCGCTATCTGCAACATGCCGATGGAAAGCCGTTCTTCTGGCTGGGCGACACGGGATGGCTGCTGCCTCACAAGCTCAGCCGCCAGGAAATATGCCAGTATCTGGACGATTGCCGGCAAAACGAGTTCAACGTGGTGCAGGTGCAGGTCATCAAGGGCGACGGGGCAAGACCCAACTGGCGCAAAATGGATTTCATTGTGCGTGAGGCACGCCAGCGTGGCATCTATATTGCGATGGTTGCTGTGTGGGGATCAGTAGTGAAAGGCGGCCAGATGGATGCCTCGCAGGCTGCCGAATACGGGCGGTTTCTGGCTCAGCGCTACGGCAAATACCGGAACATTATTTGGCTGATGGGCGGCGACATCGAGGGCAATGTGTACCCTGAGGTGTGGGACTCGCTGGCAACCAACATCAAGCGCATCGACCACACGCATCTGATGACTTATCATCCGCGTGGCCGCACCTTCTCTGCCAAATGGTTCAATAACCGCAAGTGGCTGGACTTTAACATGTTCCAAAGCGGCCACCGCCGCTACGACCAACGTGGACGGGACAAGTACTACCCCATTCCCGACGGTACCGAAGAGGACAACTTCCAATATGTTGACTCGTGCTTCAGCTACAAGCCCCTGCGCCCCGTACTCGACGGTGAGCCCTCTTACGAGAATATTCCCCAAGGTCTGCACAATCCCGATGAGCCCCGATGGACGGACAGCGACATGCGCCGCTATGCCTACTGGTCGGTCTTTGCCGGAGCTTGTGGCCATACTTACGGCAACAACGAGATTATGCAGTTTATAGGAAACGGCGAGGCTCAAGGAGCCTACGGGGCCAACGGTACGCAGAAATCGTGGCAACAGGCGCTCGCTGACCCAGGCCGCAGACAGATGAAACACCTCAGACGACTGATGGAGTTTTTCCCTGCCGATGAGATTCGTCCGGCTCAGGAGCTCATCCTCAATAATGGCGTGCGTCATGAGCGGGTGGCAGCATGCCGCGGCAGCAACTTCGCACTCATCTACAATTACTGTAATCTGGACTATATGGTCGACTTCAGTCTATTCAGTAGCCTGCAGTTGAGTATCTACACCATGAGCCCTGTTACGGGCAAGCTGAAGTATTTCGGCGATGTGAGCAACATGCCCATGAGTATGCTGAGCGAGCCTGAAAATGGCAAGACAGACGACGAGGTAATTATTATTGTCGACGCTGCCGCCGACCGTTTGCGCAAACAATTGGAAACAGCTGATTTATAATGAAAAAAACGTGCTGAAGATTTGGAGGTGACATAAAAAATGTATATATTTGCAGCGTACAAAAAGCACCAACCGTTGCCTTATCTATGTTAAACACAACAGCATTTATTTCACACAAGTTCATCAACATCAAGGAGCTTGACCATTTTTCATGCTAATATGCGATGCGCACAGACGATTGCCGGTGCGCAACAAACGATTTCTTTTTCATTCCACCCCATTCATTTATTAACTTATTAATAAGTATTGTATTTTTATGGAAATACCATTCGCAGAAGCTTGGAAAATCAAGATGATAGAACCGCTCCGCAAGAGCACACGTGAGGAAAGAGAGCAATGGCTGAAAGAAGCCCATTACAACGTATTCATGCTGAAGGCAGAACAAGTGTATATCGACTGCCTGACCGATTCTGGTACGGGAGCCATGAGCGACCGCCAGTGGTCGGAAATGATGCTTGGCGACGAGAGCTATGCCGGCGCCTCATCGTTCTATAAGTTCCAGTCGGTGGTGCAGCGCATTTTCGGCTTTAAGTATGTCATCCCCACTCACCAGGGCCGCGCCGCCGAGAACGTGCTGTTCTCCTATCTGGTGAAAGAGGGAAACGTGGTTCCTGGCAACGCCCATTTCGATACCACCAAGGGGCACATTGAGTTCCGTAAGGCAAAGGCCATCGATGTAACCATCGACGAGGCTAAGGATACCCAGCTCGAGATTCCTTTCAAGGGTAACGTCTCGTTGGAAAAACTTGAGAAGGTTCTGAAGGAGAATCCGGGTAACGTGCCTTTCATGGTACTTACCGTTACCAACAACACCGTAGGCGGACAGCCCGTCTCGATGAAGAATATCCGTGAGACCTGCGAACTTTGCCACAAGTATAATGTTCCGGTGGTGATGGACTCTGCCCGCTTTGCCGAGAACAGCTACTTCATCAAGAAGCGCGAGGAAGGCTATGCCGACAAGACTATCAAGGAGATAGCGCTTGAGATGTACAGCTACGTTGACGGTATGACTATGTCGGCCAAAAAAGACGGACTGGTGAATATGGGTGGATTTATTGCCACCAACCGTGAGGACTGGTACGAAGGTGCCAAACAGTTCTGCATTCCTTTCGAGGGATTCCTCACCTACGGTGGCCTGAACGGCCGCGACCTGAATGCGCTGGCTGTGGGCCTTGACGAGAATACGGAGTTCGATATGCTTGAGACTCGCATCCACCAGGTAGAATACTTAGCAAAGAAACTTGACGAGTACGGCATTCCTTATCAGCGTCCGGTAGGTGGTCACGCCCTTTTCATCGATGCAGACAAGGTGCTTTGCAACGTGCCGAAGGAAGAGTTCCCTGCTCAGACATTAACATGCGAGCTTTATCTTGAGGCAGGCATCCGCGGTTGCGAAATCGGCTATATTCTTGCCGACCGCGATCCCGTGACCCGTGAGAACCGCTTTGGCGGACTGGACTTGCTGCGCCTCTGTATTGCCCGCCGCGTTTATACCGACAACCACATGAACGTGATAGCCGCCGCGCTGAAGAACGTGTACGACCGTCGCGCAGAAATCACCCGCGGTGTGGCCATCGAATGGGAAGCTCCACTTATGCGCCACTTCACCGTTCAGCTGAAGAGGCTTGGATAACTGTATCAAAAGAACATACTCTTCTATAAAAAGAAACGCGCTTGAGACTCTACTCTCAGGCGCGTTTTATATTGAAAGGATACAACTCCGCTCTTCTCCGATGAGCCTTACAATTAATTGTTAGTCCTCATTTAAGGTAAGCTCTACAGGACAATGGTCGGAGCCATAAATCTCGGTATGAATCTTTGCGTCCTCAATACGAGACTTGAGCCTCTCGCTTGTCACGAAGTAATCGATACGCCAGCCAGCATTCTTCTGACGCGCCTGGAAACGGTACGACCACCACGAGTAGGTTACCTGCTCAGGGTATTTCCAACGGAAGGTATCGACGAAACCCTTTCCAAGCAACTGGGTGAACTTCTCGCGCTCCTCATCGGTAAATCCGGCATTACGACGGTTGGTCTTGGGATTCTTCAGGTCCATCTCCTGATGCGCTACGTTCATGTCGCCACACACGATAACAGGCTTCTGGCTGTCCAGCTGCCTCAAATAGGTCTGGAAATCATCCTCCCAACGCATACGGTAGTCCAACCGGCGCAACTCGTCTTGCGAATTGGGAGTATATACAGTTACCAGATAGAAGTCGTCCATCTCAAGTGTAATGACACGCCCCTCATGGTCGTGCTCGTCTATGCCAATGCCATAACTGACATTCAACGGTTTTCTGCGCGCGAAGATAGCAGTTCCGCTATAACCCTTCTTGTCAGCATAATTCCAATACGACTCATAGCCCTCGAACTGCAAGTCCAATTGTCCGGCCTGCATCTTCGTCTCCTGCAGACAGAAGAAATCGGCATCCAACTGCCGAAACGCGTCGCTAAAGCCCTTTCCCTCACACGCACGCAGGCCATTCACATTCCAAGAAACAAACTTTATCATGATTCTCAATTATCATTAGTGTTTTACTTTTCTCAACTCTCTATACTCCCTCGTCTTCCTCTTCCGGGGCACCAGCGTCCAGCCGATTATCCTTTACAATAGAAACGGCTCCCATACGGGTAATAGTCAGCAACATAGGAATATACTGGTCGCTCAGCACGTCGGGAGAGCCCACGCTCGCGGCAAACCGCAACTGGTTTTCCTCCGCTTTGTCGAGCACGATTCCAAGAAGCGCCCCGTCCCTTCGCGTGCTCTCGTCAAGATAAGAGACGAAATCGGCTTTCGTGAAGGTGCGCCCGAAGAATTGCGAGCCGTCCTTGCGCAGGATTTTCACGGTGATATGGTTATCGTAATACTTCTTGCCTGCCTCATCCTTAGTCAAGGCCAGCTCTTTATCGGGTGTACGCACAATCTCTATCCGATACTGGCTGCCCACCCAGTCCACCTCGCGGTCCTGCTTAATCACCTCCATGCTTGCAGGTCCGGTCTGCACCTCCTTGACGGGTTTGGGCGCTATAATGTCATTGCTTTTGTTTTTCTCCTTGCAGCTGACAAATATCATTCCTGCAAAGGCAAACGCCAAAAATAGTTGTACTTTATTCATAATAGACTTTTTGTTATGAGTGCAAAGATAATGAATTAATTCGAGAAACGGAAGAATAGTGATAAAAAACCATTCAGATATCCTATGCACATGCATGAAGGCTATTCCAAACCAACAGAGGGCTGCTCTGCGTTTATAGAGGGCTGCTCTGCGTTTACAGAAGGCTGCTCTGCGCAAATAAAGCATTACCCAACGACGGGAGTATCATCTTTTAGGGGAATAATCAACTAAGTTTGGCTTTATATCAAATTAATTAGTTATCTTTGTAGCGATAAACCATGACACAAATCATGCAATCCCGACAAAAGACGGTAGTCTCCGTGCTGGTAATGGTAAGCCTCGCTCACCTGCTCAACGATATGTTGCAGTCGGTGATACCTGCTATTTATCCCATGCTGAAAGAGAAGTTCGCCTTCAGTTTCCTGCAGATTGGAGCCATTACACTCGTCACGCAACTGACATCCTCGCTGCTTCAGCCCATAGTCGGTTATATTTCCGACAAGAAGCCCAAGCCATACAGTCTGGCCGTTGGAATGTGCTTTACGCTTGCCGGCATTCTCCTTCTGGCATTTGCCAACAGTTTTGCATGGATTCTGGTGGCCGTGGCATTTGCCGGATGCGGCTCATCAGTACTGCATCCGGAGGCATCGAAGATTGCCCGTCTGGGATCGGGCGGCGCGAAAGGTCTGGCTCAGTCCGTTTTTCAAGTGGGCGGTAATGTAGGACGTTCGTTTGGCCCCATCATCGTTGCCTTGGCCGTTCTGCCGCGAGGGCAACAATCCATCAGCTGGTTGTCGGTGTTTGCCATTCTTGCCATCCTTGTCTCCATCAGATTAGGCCATTGGTACCGCGACCAACTGACCGTTATCGGACGTTTGAAATCGAAGCACGACATCGACAGCGAAGGGCGCTTGTCAAGCAAGCAGGTGACGCTGGCGCTGGTGGTGCTGCTCATACTTATGTTCTCGAAAGATTTCTACTTCACCAACCTTCAGAACTATCTGACATTCTACCTCATCGACAAGTTTGGCATCTCGATAGTAGCATCACAATACTGCCTGTTCGCATTTCTCATCTCATCTGCCATCGGACTCATCATTGGCGGCCGGCTGGGCGACCTTTATGGACGTAAGTATGTGATTTGGGGTTCCATTCTGGGTGCGGCTCCATTCGCGTTGCTCCTACCCTACACGAACCTGCTATGGACGATTGTGCTGGCCATCACCGTTGGTATGGTCATGTCGTCGGCGATGTCAGCCATACTGGTTTATGCAACCGACATGCTACCAGGAAACGTAGGTATGATTTCCGGCGCTTTCTTCGGTTTGTCGTTTGGCCTGGGAGGCATTGGCTCTGCCGTTTTCGGCTGGATGGCCGATGTGTGGAGCATCCAACTCGTGTTCCAGTTAACCGCTTTCCTGCCGTTGCTGGGCCTTGTTGCTTATTGGCTGCCAAAAGATAAACTCGAGTAATGCCATATATAATAGGTATAAAAATTACAACCATGAAAGATATCCATTTCCAATTCGAAATATGTGCCAACGGCGTAGAGAGTTGCCTGGCTGCCCAAGAAGGGGGTGCCGACCGCGTCGAACTATGCTCTGGCATCCCAGAGGGCGGAACGACACCGTCGTATGGAGAAATCAAGACGGCCCGCCGGCTGCTAAACGAAACGCGGTTGCATGTGATTATACGACCGCGCGGTGGCGACTTCGTCTATTCACCATTAGAACTCGAACGAATGGCAATCGATATCGATATGGCGCGTCAGCTCAATTGTGACGGAGTCGTTTTCGGTTGTCTGACGCCCAATGGAGATATTGATATTGAGGCGAATGCCATGCTTATGCAGCATGCGGCCGGTATGAGCGTAACATTCCATCGGGCTTTCGACCGCTGCCGACATCCAATGGAGGCTATGGAGCAGATTATCGCTCTTGGATTCAATCGCATACTCACTTCCGGTCTTCAATCGAATGCCGAACAGGGTATCCCACTACTCAAAGATTTGCACCAACATGCCGCCGGCAGAATCAGCATAATGGCCGGGTGTGGAGTAAACGAAAGCAACATCGCCCGCATTCAGCGAGAGACGAATATCAGAGAGTTCCACTTTTCCGCCCGTGAGAAGATGAAAGGCCGGGCGCTGTATCATAATCATGATGTCTTCATGGGAAATCCTGGAGTTGATGAATGTGAATTGAATATGACAACCGCACGTCGCGTAAGAGAGACTATTCGAGAACTATGCGGCTCCTCCACAAAAGAATCCATCTGATTTCCATTGCCTAATGAACCCATAAATCCCAAATTCATGATAAGAAAACACATACTATTATCTTTGCTCATCCTCTGCGCGACCTTCTCATTCGCAGACGACCTAAAACCTATGACTGAGAAAGAGGCTGTAGATTTCCTCTACCGCTATATGCCACTGGCCGATAAGACCGATTATCCCCGCTCGTTCATTGAGGAGAATGTGCATTGCAGCTTTGTGGCCAGGCAAGAGATGACGTGGGGAAAGCAAGTTCCAGAACTTCTTTTCCGCCATTTCGTATTGCCCGTGCGTGTGAATAACGAGGATCTGGACCGTTCGCGTATGGAGTTCTACCCTGTTCTGAAAGAGCGCGTAAAAGGAATGTCGATGAAAGAGGCCATTCTTGAAGTAAACCACTGGTGCCACGAGCACGTAACCTATCAGCCCTCTGACGCACGTACTACCAGCCCGATGGTTACGCTCCGTAATGCTATCGGGCGTTGCGGCGAAGAGAGCACATTCACCGTTGCCGCCTTGCGAGCCATAGGTATTCCTGCCCGACAAGTTTACACTCCACGCTGGGCACATACCGACGACAACCATGCATGGGTAGAGGCCTGGGCTGACGGTAAATGGTACTTTATAGGAGCTTGTGAGCCGGAGGCCGTGCTCAATCTGGGATGGTTTAACGCACCCGCCTCGCGTGCTTTATTGATGCATACGCGTGCCTTTGGTGATTACAACGGCCCAGAGGAGGTTATCCTGCGCACACAGAATTTCACCGAGATCAATGTTATCGATAATTACGCCGAGACTGCCCGTATTGATTTTATAGTTAAAGACCAGAAAGGACGCCTTGTTGAGAATGCTCGCGTAGATTTCAAAATTTACAATTACGCAGAGTTCTATACCGCTGTAACCAAATACACCGACGCTAAAGGACGCACTTTCCTGACCGCCGGCAGAGGTGACATGATGGTTTGGGCCTCTAAGAACGGAAACTACGGATTCAGAAAAGCCTCATTCGGCAAAGACAACACCATTACGATTACACTTGAGAGAAACGGAAAGGCAGACCGCAAGAGAATAGCCTACGACGTGAACGAACTGAACATCGTACCTCCTCCCGAACATGCGGTCATGCCCAATGTGAGCATAGAAAAGCAGGCTGCGAATAAATTGCGGTTCGCACAGGAGGACTCTATCCGCCACAACTATATGAATCAGGCATTCATGAACCTGTCGGTTAGTCCTGACATCGACTCTTACTTGAAAAAAGCAAGAGCCAACTGGCCAGTCATCCTCGATTTCATCAACAGGCATCACGACAACAAGGAACGAGCATACGGTATCCTGAACACATTATCTGACAAGGACTTCACCGATATCTCGATGGAATTCCTTGAGGACAATTATTTTGCTAATACGCAACAGATGGATGTTCGCGTAGAGGATGAGCCCTTGTTGCTGCCCTACAAACAGGCCATAGCAAAACATTTCGACAGTTCTACAATAGAGAGATTCAGAGAGGATCCCTCCTTTCTGGTGATGTGGATAAAGGACAACATCCAAATTAGCAACGATAAGAAAGCATTACGAATAGCCCAATCGCCAATCTCAGCCCTGAACACAAAGTTTACTGATGTGCGCTCCCGCGATATCCTGTTTGTCGCCATTGCCAGAAGCCTGAACATCGAGGCACGAAAAGACGTGGTAACGTCGAAGGTACAATATAAGATAAACAACCAATGGATAGACGTTGATTTCGATGCCGACAAACAGGCAGCTGCTCCAAAAGGTACGTTGGTTCTCACTTACGAGCCGACACAATATTTCGAGAATCCAAAGTACTATAGCCACTTCACCATCTCACGCATCGCAGACGGCAACCCGCTGCTGCTGAATTTCGATGAAGGCCAGGTGGACATGGGAGGTGGCGTAAACTGGGCATCTACATTCAAAGAAGGAGTACAGATCGATGCAGGGACTTATTTACTTGTTACTGGCACACGAATGGCCAATGGAAGTGTGCTGGCATCTCATCAGACATTCAACATCAAGGCTGGACAAACCACCAAACTGCCCTTGCACTTGCGACAAAGCAACGATGACGTGGCTGTCATAGGCTCGTTCGACTCGGAGAGTAAGTTCATGAAAGACGGACAAGAAGTGAGCATCCTCTCGCAAACGGGCCGCGGCTATTTTGTGGTTGGTCTTATCGGAGTTGGTCAGGAACCCACAAACCATGCGCTACGCGACATTGCCAAGGTACATGAGACTCTCAACAAGTGGAATCGCCCGATGCTGTTACTCTTTGAGAATGAGACCGAAGCCAGTAAGTTCAAAGCCTCAGAATATGGTGAGTTGCCTGCCAACATCATCTATGGTATTGACTATGACAGCCAGATTCGCCAGCAAATCGTCAGACAAATGAAGATGCAAGACAAGCAACTGTTGCCCGTCTTCATTATCGCAGATACCTTCAACCGTGTTGTCTTCTCATCACAAGGCTATACCATCGGATTAGGAGAACAGATGGAGAGGGTCATTAAAAAGCTCTGAATATGTATCGAGAGTGAGGGGCTATTGTCCTGTTGCCTGCTGATAGTCTAACAGTCTGTTCTGGTAGTCGGCATAGGCATCAACGTGCTTATCAAGCGCTTGCTGATAGAGCAACTGAGCTTCCAGCAAATCGGACATGCGTGAGACACCCGACTGATAGTAGTTGCGATTGAGGCGCAGGTTCTCCTCTGCCTGCTGAATGCTCCGCTCGGCAAGGGAAAGCTGCGTGTAGGACTCGCTAACATCGTTCCAAGCCTTTTGCATACGAATCGTCAAAAGTTCAGACTTATCCTGCTGCTCATCAAGTGCATTCAGGTATTCTATCTTCTTCCGCTTGACGGCATGCGAGCCTCCCCACCAATCGCTGATGGGAACGCTGACGGTAGCAAAGACCATTGCAAAGGAACGGTTGTTGTCAAGCATGTTATGATAGTTATAACCAGCGCCTACAGCCAACGAGGGAAGATTCTGCCCGATGGCCATCTTCTTATTCAAACTGGCTGCCTCAACTTTCTTTCCTAACAACTGATACTCCGACAAACACTGCAAAGAGGATTGCTTGTCAGACTCTGTGGGAAGTGCAGGTGGCAACTGCTGGGCAAAACTGGCAACTGGGGCAACGGTAAAAGAAGTGTCTCGCAGGCCACAATGCTGTGCCAACAACAGTTTGACAAGCGAAAGGCCGTTCTTCAATTTCAGTTTCTGGCTCTCCACATCATTCTGCCGCAACTGCACCTGAAGCAAGTCGTTGCGCATGGCTACCCCCGCCTTGACCGCCACATCAACATCCTTAAAAATATCGTTGAGCAAAGCCTGAACAGCAGCAATGGTTTTCATTTTCTCTTGAAGTGACACCATCTGCCAGTAATACTGTGCCGTGGTTTTCTCAACCTCATTCTCTACCAACTGCAATTGAAGCCGGCTTACCTGCTCGCCTACCTTGGCCAGTTTGTTTCCATTCACGATCTGACCACCGGCAAAAACAGGCTGAATGGCATTCACACCTGCAACAGTTCCATTTTTCATCATGGACATGCTTACAGGACTGTTCAGAGAGGCCAGGACCTCTACAGGAAGCGTCTGCAACATAGGTAGCAACGACTCAGGTATCATCTCTGAGGGATTCATGTCCATTTTTGCCATCCCTTTATTGGCATTAAACCATGCGCCTGTAGCACTAATATTGGCGAAGTATTTGGTGAATGCCTCCTTTCGCTGCTCTTCGGAGGCAGCAATGCCTGATTGTGCGCTTCGAATGGCGTAGTTGTTTTGTAGGGCAGAGTCTTTCAGCTGCTCCAAAGAATAACTCCGCTGGGCTTTAACTGCAGAAACACAACATGCCCAACAGATGATATAGGTTATAATCTTCTTCATTATATTCTCCATTTCCAATTACCACTTTTCACTTGTACTCTACTTTGTGCTAACTTTCCAATATACAACGGGAAGCATGGTGACAACCATGATGAGTGAGCCGATGCCACCTGCAAAAATAGTGACGCCAACTGGCATCCAGAACGACGATCCGGCAATAATCATAGGCACCACACCAACGGCTGTTGTGGCTGTAGTGAGGAATATCGGCACCATGCGGCGTTTGCCAGCATCGTAGGCAGCCTGCTTCACGGCCTTGTTGTAAGACTCTTTGTCGACAGTCCAATCGCCATGCTCTGCCACATATTTATCAATCAAGTCGTTAGCATGCTCGAAAATCAGAATCTCGTTTCGCATAATCATTCCCATAAGCGTGATGACACCCATGATAGAGGTCAGTCCCAGCATCCTGTTCATGAGGCCAAGTCCTATCAGCGCACCTGGCAACATGAGGCCAAGGGCTGCTATGCAGACCGTAGTAATACCGTATTTCTTAAAATTGAACAATAGGAAGAAAAACACGATTACCATAGATATGGCTACACCGCCGAAAATCTGCGGAACAGACTCTGCATTGTATTCTATCTCGCCTCCTACCTCCGAGCGGACGCCGACTGGCAACGGAATCTCCTTCTTCATGATTTCAGCGATTCTACTCTCAACAGGAGCAGCATAAACACCATTGGCGAACTGTGCAGTTACCGTAATACAACGCTCCCCTCCTCGATGCTGGATGCGGCTCTCGCTCCATTGAGGCTGTACTTTGGCAATCTGTCGCAAAGGCACAGTACTGTTCTTATCGCTGATACCGGCTGAGAGCATGGTGACAGGCGTTGCAAGCCCAAGGTTTTCAATGTCGGAGAAGGTCATATCCGCATCATCCTTGACGATGATGGGTAATTCGTAATTACCTTCCCAAATATGTCCCACACGAAGGTCATTGGTCGTGGCGCTGAGCGCAAAGGCTGCAGTTGAACGGGTAATGCCCAACTGAGCAGAAGCGACCGGATCAAGCTCCACATTAATAATGGGAGAAGGCTGCAAATAGTCGGTATGCACCCATTCCAGTTCTGGCATTTTGCGCATTCGTTCCATTAAGCGTTCTGCTACTACGTGTAGAGAATCAAGGTTCTCGCCGTAGAAACGGTATTCCAACTCTGGCACCTCCAGATAGTCTAACCGCTTGAAACGCACGTAAGCCTCTGGAAAGTGCTCTGCCCATTCCGGCTGATATTTCGCTATCAAGTCGAGCGTAGCCTTCATCGATGTCGTATTGACGATGAACTGCGCATAGTTCTTGCCTGCCATCTGTGGAGCGTATGCTGTCATGAAACGAGGTGACGAACAGCCAATAAAACTGGTAATGCACTTGATGCGCTCATCCTGTTGTAACGCAATACGCATTGAGTCGGCAACCAAACGTGTGTCGTGCAATCCCTTGCCCTCAGGGAGGAAAATCTCGACAGCAAACTGATCGCGGTCGGCAAAGGGGAATACTCGTATCTTAAGTGCAGGATAGATAAGCATTGAAAGCAGTACAACGCCAATACCGCCACAGATGGTAAGCCACGGGTTGCGGAAGGTGAAGTTGAGAACACGGTTGTAGCTGTTCTGCACCCAATTCGTAATGGCGTTTCCATTCTTGCCCACCTTGTCCGGTTTGATAATCAAAACCTCAAGAAAAGGAATAACAGTAACTGCCAGGAGCAGCGAGACCAAAAGATTGATGGAAATGGTCCACGGGAAATCCTGAAGAGCATCATTGAAGCCACCCTTAAGCGTCAGCAACAATGGATAGAATATTATGCTGATACATAACGTGGCCAGCATCATAGGCATAAAATATTGTTTGGCAGAGTCAATAGCTGCCTTTTTAGGCTCGTAGCCTTTTCCCAGATACTCCAAATAGCCGTCTATGACAACAATGGAGTTATCTACCACCATTCCTAAAACCACAATCAGCGCAGCTAAAGTAACAATATTCAGCTCGATACCAACCATATACATAATGGATACGGAGATAAACGTACTGAGAGGAATGGTAATGGCCGCAACAATGGCCGACCGCAAGGGGAACAGTACCATCATTACGAGTATGATGATAAACATCGAGATGAGTAGGTCACGCAGGAAATCGCTAACACTAGTACTTACCACCTTGGGCTGATCGGCAATGCGAGTAATCTTCACATCTTCTGGCAGAACGGTTTGGCGATAGTCGTCGAGTACCTTGTCCACTTCCTTACCGTATTGTACAATATTGTTGCCAGAAGTCATCTCCAACGAGAGCAGCACACACGGATGGCCATCTTGCTCGATAAAGCTCTCAGAATTGTCGTATTCGCGCACCACACGGGCCACATCCCTTACACGTGCCACCTTCCCGCTGACGGGGTCACTGAAGATTATCTGATTGGCTATCTCCTCCTCACTTCTCTCGGTTGGCTCTATGTGAATAGGTATCTGCTGATCATCGTCACTCAAACTGCCACTCATTGTCGTTACACCTTGCGCCTGAAGGCGCGAAAAGAGCATCTGCTGGCCAATACCATAAGCCTGCAGGCGCTGGCGGTCAACATATAGTGAAATCTGCTCTTTCTGTTCTCCATAAAGGCGCACGTTGGCCACAGAAGGGATACGCCTAAGACGGTCAGAAAGCTCGTCACTATAATCTTTGAGTTCTCTGTAACTACGAGCCTCACTTTCTATGGCAATGAGAAGGGCGGATGTGTTTCCAAAATCATCATTGGCAACCAAGGCCAGCACCCCGCCTGGCAGCTGCTGCTTGAAAAGGGCAAGCCCGTGCTTGATTTTGCTCCACACCTCATCCTTATTGTTTACATTATCATTCAGCCGTACCATTACAAAGCACATCCCATTTTGGGCAGTAGTAGTAGTCTTTTTGCGGTTAACCTCACCGAAAGTAAAGAGATAACGCTCCAAAGGTCGGGCAACTTGCTGCTCTACCTCCTCGCTTGTTGCTCCCGGATAAACAGCTACCACCACACCTTGACGGATTGTAAAAGCCGGGAATTCGTCTTTCGGCATGTCCCACATACCGAAAATACCTAATACAAAGAGAATCGTGATGACGAGCAACGATATCGAGTAATGCTCCAAAGGCCATTTGAGCCAATTCATCTTATTATCCATACCTATAATTATAAGTGATGAGCCATGAACTAATATATCACTTGCGTTCCCTCGCTCAGTTTCTGATAACCTTCAGTAACAATGCGCTGATTAGTCTTCACACCATTGAGAATAACCACACGGTTTCCCATTGTCTTCCCTATTGTAACCTGAGAGCGTCTAGCAGTATTGTCCTTTTCTACTGTCCAAACGAAGAGGCTTCCATCTGCCTTTTTCTGAATGGCGGTCACAGGCAACGATGGTTGCGCGCTCACATGGGGACGATTCACCTCAAAAGAGACAGATGCTACCATTCCAGGTAATAACTTGCGCTCACCATTCGCCACATTGATACGTATATCATAGGTATGTGTTAATGCATCGGCTTGCACGCCCTTCTCAATTCTACCACCTACAAAGGTGCGGTTTATAGCTTTCACCTGGATATAAGAAGTCGTTCTTGGGCCAATGTCTCCAATCTCTGTCTCAGGAATGGCGACTTTGACCTTCACGGTGCCAATGTCAAGAATAGTCACAACAGCCTGTGACGGCAACGCAGTCTCGCCTGCCGCAACCTGCTTGCGACCGGCAATTCCGCTCACGGGAGCCACGAGCCGGCAATCTGCAAGGTTTTTCCTTGCAATATCTAGCAGTGACTTCGCCTGAGCTACCTTACTCTGTATCTCCACCCATTGCACTTCTGGCAGCGATCCATTATCGTGCAGCATTTTATAACGTTCCAGGGCATCATTAGCTTGAGCCATCTGCGCCTCGGCGCCTGCCAACACGTTTCGCGCCTGGGTATCGTCCATGATGGCTATCAACTGACCACGCTTCACCGGCTGACCTTCATCGACTAACACACGGCGCACCACACCCATGCCTGTAAAACTGACCGCAGTACCTTCATTCTCCTCCACGATGCCAACATATTGCTGACGGGAGTTTGAGTTTGAAGAACCAACAACTTCTGTTTTCACACGAACAGGATTCTTTTCTCCCTGCTCTCGTTTTTCTGTACAACCAGCCAATAGCAAAACGGCTATTAAACCATAAAAAACTCTTTTCATCTCGTCAATATTTCATTTCTGTGCAAAAATAACAGTTTTTTTCTCAACAAACATGTTCATTTTTCCGAATTAAACATCCTATTTGACAACAAAAGAACAAATAGAACATTAAAAACTACAAATTAGACATTGTTTTTATTCGAGAATGACTAATTTTGTAGCCAAACAGAAGGAAACATGAGGCAAGAAGAGATTAATCTACAGTCATTGACCGACAATAAGGACATATCAGTCGGCTATTCAGACAATAATATTGTTATCATTGACAGTATTCAGAAATTTGCAGAGATCAATGCGGCCCACGTATCAATGAATGCCATCGTCATCTGTACCAACGGTAAGGTAAAGGCAGAGATGAACGGAAAGCAGATGGAACTTCATAAGAACCAAGTAGCCGTCATTCCTCAGAATGTGATTATCACAGACCCCATGGTCAGCCCCGACTTCGACCTGAAAGCAATGTTCTTTACGAATCATATATTACAGAGTTTCCTTCGGGAAAAGATGAACGTATGGAATGAGATTGTCTACATTCAACGTCAGCACATCACAACTATGGAGGACAATGATATTCTTTTCTACACTCACTTCTACGACATGTTGCGTCTCTGCATAGACAAGAACAACGACAACCCCTTCCGCACAGATGTAGTCCAGTCTCTTTTACGAAGTGCCATCCTTGCCCTTTGCGGAGCGCTGAAACAGAAAATGCCCGAACTCCATGTTACTGATGACACAAATACAGCCAACGCTCATTTCCAGCGTTTCCTGACTTTGCTGAGTAATGCTAATGTGAAGTATCAGACTGTGGCTGCCTATGCCAATGAACTATGCCTCTCACCCAAGTATTTATCTTCCATCTGCAAAAAGCACTCCGACAAAACTGCCAACGAATGGATTCGCGAGTACGTGCTCGAGGATATACGCTACTATATCAAACAAACCAGCTTGAGTATCCAACAAGTGAGCGACAGAATGGGGTTTCCCAATCCGTCTTTTTTCGGCAAATACGTGAAGGAGCATTTCGGAATGACACCTTCTCAGCTTAGAAAAAAGAAAGATGAGCGAATAAAATAGATTAAATCTTAGCTGGAATTCGTTTGTTTAAGATTTATTTCTTATCTTTGCCAACTGAACCCTTCAAAAGAAGACAAAGGACGATGCTTACGCATCTGCCTTTTGCTATACTTGCACATTCGAATCATTTACCAATAAATAATAAACATTAATTATGGAAACCAACATCAGGCTTTACACACTGAACTACACCGAAGTCCGCACCTACCTGTTTGCGGCATTATTTGTGGCATGCAACATCGCCTTGCCCCAATTATTTCACCTCATTCCCCAAGGTGGTATCATTTTTGCACCACTATCACTTGTAATCCTTGCTGGCGCCTATAAACTCGGATGGAAAACCGGTTTACTGGCCGCACTTGCCTCACCATTAGTTAACCACCTGCTCTTCGGCATGCCCGCATGGAGCGTAATGCACGTAATGGTCATCAAACTGGCGACACTGGCTATCATTGCCGGAGTGACTGCCCAACATTATAAGAAAGTTACTATTCCGCTTCTCATCACCGTCGTACTTATCAGCGAGGTAATCGGCGGCCTGTCAGAATTACTATTGACTGGAGGCGTATCTGCAACCATTGCAGATTTCACCATTGGTTGGCCGGGACTTCTCTTACAGGTTTTCGGCACATACATTCTTCTGAAGATATTCAAGAAATAGCTTACTTTCATAAAAAATTAGCGCATAGTTTATAGTCACTCCTTGCAGGATTTCCTGCTTGAGAGTCCTAACTATAAACTATGCGCTTATTTATTATAAATATTTGCTGAACTAAAATCTTACATGCACACCTGCCATCAGAGTAGCACGAGGCATGGGATAACCAAGGTTGATCTCATAGCTTTGTGCAAGAAGATTCTCGCCTCTAACCCACAGACTCACCCCCTGTGTTAAAGCATAGCTAACAGTTGCGTTCAGCAGACAGAAATTCTCTTTCGTGGCGTTCTCGCCAATAGCAGTATAGAGCCCGTCAATATATTGTAAACCAGCCGTAGCACTCCATTTGCCACTATTATAATTCGCGCCGAGAAAACCTTTGTATTCAGGCGCAGCAATAATCTTATTCTTCATGTGCAGCACAGAGTGGTTTGTCGTGACCGACCAATGGCCGTTGAGCCGCCATGCAGCCTCCAATTCAGCGCCGTAGTTCTCAATCTCGCCCGTATTCACATTCTTGCGCTCCACCGTCTGAATCATATTGTCACCTTTAATATAATAGAGGTTAAGACCATAGTTGAATGCTCCGAGGCGGTGGTGCCACGACAGTTCGTAGTTCCATATTCGCTCAGGCTCCAATTCCTCATTAGAAGGTGGATAGAGGTACATCTCACGCATGGTGGGGTTGCGGAAGCCCTTGCTGACCATCGCTTTGACCTCACCCGTCAACAGAGGCCTCACAACCAAGCCCGCCTGCGGAACCCACTCTGTGCCAGTCACACTGTGATGGTCTACACGCACGCCAGCATCGATAGTCAGCCATGACGACAGGTCTTGTCGGTAATCAATATATCCGGCTACCTCGTTACGGTACGACTTGGCGCTCTGCTTATTAGGTGTATCCAAGACCTCACCTGTTTCCTTCGACGTATAATAGGCATTACCATAAATATGCTGATAGTCAAAGCCGACAGTAATACGTCCTTGTGTGGGCATCATATCAATAATCCTATAACTCTGATACCATGAGATACCTGTCAGGGCGTCTTTTGAGCGGAAATAGCGCGCTGTAGGCTTGGCTGGATCTGTGGTACCGTCGTCTATCTTGTGTCGTCCGAAGTTCGAGTAGACGCTCAAGGCTCCGTTGGTGCGCCTGTAATGGTTTTCGATTGCAGCGGAGACCACACCGCGGGTAATCCACTGGTCGGCATCGTACATCGGTTTGTCGGTTGAGCCGGGATAACTGGCATTGAAATGTGTCAGATTCGCATCGACGTAGGCATTCCAATTGTAGTTGAAGTCATATCCTAACTTCATATAACCGCCATACTGCTCAAATCCCATACGCGGCCGATGGTTGTCAGTACGGTTATATTGGGCGGTAACGGTTGAGGTGAAGCGACCGTTACGCACCTGGTTCGAGATTTCCGACTGAACTGTTCCGTAGCTACCCGCGCCTACCGTCAAATCTGTAACGACACTTTTCCCGTAAGCCGGGCGACGGGTAACGATATTAATTACTCCGCCCATTGCATTGCTGCCGTATAGTACGGACGCCGGTCCTCTGAGCACCTCTACGCGCTCTGCCATCAACGTCTGATAGCTATCACTGATGGGATGACCATAGATGCCTTGATACTGAGGATGACCGTCAATCAGCACCAAGATCTGACCTGCGCCACCCGTTATGCCACGCATATTTATACCTCCTGCGGCCCCCGTCGACACACCATAACCCATTATCGACCGACTGGTCACGAAAAGCGAGGGCACCTGCTGCATCACCGTCGGAAGTACTGATGCCTGATGTTGCCTGGTTAACGTCTCATTGCCCACAACCGTAACGGTCATCGGCAAATGACGAATATCTGTTACGCTACGGGATCCCGTTACAACCGTTTCATGAAGGACAATCGAATCTTTCTGCCCGTAAGCAGATAAGCAAGTGGCTATTGCCACAAACATCATCATTCTAATTCTCATTCGTTTCCAATAATATAAAGTGATTAGATAGAATTCTAAGTCTAGTTATTCCACTGATGGACAATTGTTTCCTGACTTACCGTGCAAAGGTACATAATCCCAACGAAACGGCAAAAGGAATCGACTGATTTTTCGCGTTGGGCGGAACGAATCATATTGTAACAGGCAAGTTTTCTGTGTAAAAAGAGTGGCGGACGCTTGTTGGGCTGATTGTTTCTTTTAATAAGAAGAATTCGCCCTGTCATTAGCAGATTTTCACAAGTCAGTATAGCCCGGATTTGGTAGTTGAAAGAAATTGTAGTAACTTTGCAACATGATTATCACCAAAGTGAGAAAGGAAGAGCCACAAGTTATTCATTCACAACAAACAATTGGTGAACTTAACTATTTATCAGTAAACGCAAAAGACATCCAATGATTCACAAATACTCAATAAACATATATGGTATGAAAAACGCCATCTTATCTTTCCTGCTCCTGCTCGTAGCCGGAGGAGTATACGCTCAGTATACGCCTGCTGAGGAGAACTTGAAGGCTCGTAGGGAGTTTGAGGGATTTCGCTTTGGCATTTTCCTACACTGGGGCATCTATAGCGAGTTCGCTCAGGGTGAGTGGTATTTGAACTCCGGCGGGCTGCAACACGAGGAATATGCTAAGGCAGCCTCGTGCTTCTATCCCCACCTCTTTAACGCAAGTCAGTGGGTGGAGGCCATCAAAGGCTCGGGAGCACGCTACATCACGTTTACCAGCCGCCATCACGACGGGTTCTCTATGTGGCACACTGGACAGAGTAAATACAATATCGTAGATGCCACACCCTTCGGCCGCGATGTGGTTAAGGAACTGGCTGAGGCTTGCGAGGCCCAGGGTGTAAAGTTACACCTTTATTATTCAATCTTAGACTGGATGCGAGAGGATTATCCACTTGGCCGTACGGGCTTGAAGACCCGCGTCATGCTCCGCCCTGACTACAACAGCTACTTCAGTTTCATGAAGAACCAGGTGAAAGAGCTTCTTGAAAACTACCCGGGTATTGGTGGACTATGGTTTGATGGCTACTGGGACCACGAGCAGGATAGTGTTCCCTTCGACTGGCGCATGCCTGAGTTCTACCGTTTCATACACACGCTGAAGCCTGCCTGTCTCATTGGCAACAACCATCATATTGCGCCTATTGAAGGCGAGGACTTTCAGATGTTTGAGCGCGATCTTCCCGGCGAGAACAAGTCAGGGTTCTCAGGCCAGGAGATCAGCCGGCTGCCGCTTGAGATGTGCCAGACAATGAACGGCATGTGGGGCTACAAGGTGGCGGACCAGGACTACAAGTCGGCCGACGAACTGATAGAACTGCTCGTCCGCGCAGCCGCCAAAGGCAGCAATCTATTGCTCAACATCGGCCCGCAACCTAATGGCGAGCTGCCAGCTGCAGCTCTCCAGCGACTCAGAGACATTGGCAAATGGATGGCCGTTTACGGCAACAGTATTTATAATACACGCAAAGGACACATAGAGGAGGCCTCTTGGGGTGTGAGCACTCAGAGTGATCAGTTTCTCTTCCTTCACGTGCTGAAACGACAAGCACGCCAATTGGAAATTACCCTCCCTAAGAAGCCACGCATGGTGACTAGTATGAAAGACAATACGCCTCTCTTTTTCAAATACGACCGCAGGAAAAAGACACTGGCCATTGATATTCCCGAGCACGGACAGGTAACCGACTATGTGGTAAAAGTATGTTGAGCAGCTTTACGACAACAATTCTGAAATGGTTCGCCGAGAACGGAAGATACCTTCCGTGGCGGGAAACGAAAGACCCCTACGCCATATGGCTCAGCGAGATCATCTTGCAGCAGACGCGTATCCAACAGGGACGTGCTTACTGGGAGCGGTTCATGAGCCGGTGGCCCAATGTGGAGGCTTTGGCAACAGCCACTGAGGATGAGGTTCTGCGCGAATGGCAGGGACTCGGCTACTACTCGAGGGCAAGAAATCTACATGCGGCTGCCCAGCAAATTGTACAGGCTGGCCACTTTCCTAATACCATTGAAGAAATTAAGCAGCTGAAGGGTGTAGGCGACTACACGGCTGCCGCCATCGGCTCCATCGCCTTCAATCTGCCTGCGGCCGTGGTGGACGGGAACGTTTATCGAGTGCTGGCCCGTCATTTTGGCATCGACACGCCCATCAACACTACCGAGGGAAAGAAGCTATTCACCGCCCTAGCAGAAGAATTACTCCCCCTGAAAGAAGCATCTGCATACAATCAGGGCATGATGGATTTCGGAGCCGTCCAATGCACGCCCCTATCGCCGAAATGCAGTAATTGCCCGTTAACAGAAACGTGCGAAGCATTCAGGACTGGCCGAACGAACGAGCTGCCCGTAAAACTAAAGAACCTGAAAATAAAGAAACGGCATCTAAAATACTATTTTATTAGATGGAATGGTAAGACAGCCATCCACCGTCGCGAAGCAGGTGACATCTGGCAGGGATTGTGGGAGCCTTTCGTGATGGAAGGCGAAGGAAATCCTGACTGGCTGACACCCGATTGTAAGCTGTCAGTTATAGCCATTGGAGTGAAGCATGTGCTGACGCACCGCATACTGACTGCCGACAGTTTTCTCGTCGAAGCAAGCAAAAAACCCATACTACCCGAAACATACATTTGGATTGACGAAAAGGATATCCAACAATATGGAATTCCACGCTTGGTGGAAATATTATTGGAAAAGATGTATGCCAAATAAATAAAACTTTACCGCATGCTTTGAAATCCCAAAGAAAAACATTATCTTTGTCTGCGAATTCAATAAAAACTATCCTATGCTAGGTACACAAGAGATTATCATCATCGCGCTTATCATCCTGCTGCTCTTTGGCGGCAAGAAGATTCCTGAGCTAATGAAAGGCTTGGGCAAAGGCGTGAAGAGTTTCAAGGAGGGTGTCAACGGAATTGAGGACACGCTCAACGACGATAAAACGGAGAAGAGGAAAGAGGGTCAGAAGGAATGACTAACCAGCCGATGGACAACGGACAAGCCATAGGAACATTCTGGGACCATCTGGACGAGTTGCGCAGTTGTATCATCCGCATGCTGACAGCCATTGCTATACTGGCAATAGCTGCGTTCGGACTGAAAGAGACGCTATTCGACATTGTGTTGGCGCCCAAAGACAGCAACTTCATCTCATACCGTCTGCTGGGCGTTGAGCCTTTCGACATTTATCTGATGAACACCGGTCTGACCGAGCAATTCATGATTCACATGAAGACGGCCGTCTATGCTGGTCTGTTGCTGGCTTCACCGTATCTGCTCTACGAACTCTTCCGTTTTGTCAGTCCCGCCCTCTATCAAAACGAACGCCGCTATGCTGGCCGTATCGTTGGGAGCGCTTATCTAATGTTCCTCATCGGAACGCTGCTGAACTACTTCCTCGTCTTCCCTCTGACCGTCAGGTTCCTCGGGACATACCAGGTAAGTGAGGAAGTGGCTAATATGCTGACCCTGCAGTCGTATATGGACACATTGCTCATGTTGAGCCTTGTGATGGGAATCGTATTCGAGCTACCCGTCGTTTGCTGGGTGATGGCCAAAATGGGCTTGATAACAGACAGTTTCATGAGCCAGTACCGCCGTCACGCTATCATTATCATTTTGATAGTTGCTGCCATTATCACTCCTACTGCCGACGCCTTCACGCTGTTTGTTGTCGCCCTACCCATCTGGCTGCTTTATGAACTAAGCATTGCCATTGTGAGAATAACTATTAAAAACAAAATACAAGAACATGAGCTTAAGAAAGATTAGGACAACACTAGCCATTGTGTTTTTCGTACTCATAACCCTATTATTCCTGGATTTCACAGGAACGCTGCACCATTGGCTGGGATGGATGGCAAAGATTCAGTTTCTGCCGGCCGTGCTGGCTCTGAATGCGGCTGTCATTGTAGGGCTGGTGCTTTTGACTCAAATCTTCGGGCGTATTTATTGTTCGGTCATCTGTCCGCTTGGAGTGTTTCAAGATGTGATAGCATGGCTGCACAACAAGCGCAAGAAGAACCGCTACAGCTACTCGAAGGCCATTAGCTGGCTACGCTACACCATGCTCGGCGTAATGATTGTCGCTTTGGTGGCAGGTGTCAGCTCGATTGTTCAGCTGCTTGCCCCCTATAGTGCATACGGAAGAATTGCCACGATGATTTTCCAACCTGTCTGGAAAGCAGGCAACAATGTGCTGGCATCTATCGCCGAACACTTCGACAGCTATGCTTTCTATAGCACGGACATATGGATGAAGAGCCTTCCCACGCTGATTATTGCGGCAGTAACACTCGTTTTACTTTTCATTCTTGCATGGAAGCACGGCCGCACTTATTGCAATACAATTTGCCCAGTTGGCACGTTCCTGAGTCTAGCCAGCCGCAACTCAGTCTTCAAGGTTCGCTTCGACGAAGAGAAGTGCCGCAACTGTTCCATGTGCTCGAAGAATTGTAAAGCCTCTTGTATCGACTACAAGAACCACCGCATTGACTATAGCCGTTGTGTGGTTTGTGGCGACTGCATCAGCAGTTGTAAGTTTGGCGCCCTAAAGTATACGGGCAAGGCCATTGAGACAACCAAGTCAGAAAATTCTGAAAAGAAAGAACAGACTGTTGACGCTGGCAAGCGCTCGTTCCTAATCGGTTCGGCCCTTGTTACGACGGCAGCCATGGCGCAGGAGAAAATGAAGGTCGACGGCGGACTGGCGAAGATTGAGGACAAGGTGGCGCCCAAGCGGCAGACACCTATTACGCCTCCTGGCTCGATAAGTGCCAAGAATATGGCCCAGCATTGTACTGGCTGCCAGCTTTGTGTGGCCCAGTGTCCCAACGACGTGCTTCGCCCCGGTACCGACCTGATGTCTATCATGCAGCCGGTTATGTCGTATGAGCAAGGGTACTGCCGCCCTGAATGTACCCGCTGCTCTGAGGTTTGTCCTGCAGGAGCTATCAAGCCCATCAGCAAAGACGTGAAATCGTCAACGCAGATCGGGCATGCTGTATGGATAAAGAAGAACTGTATTCCGCTCAAAGACGGAGTTGAATGTGGCAACTGTGCCCGTCATTGTCCCACAGGAGCCATCGAGATGGTTCCTTCTGATCCTGACGACGAGGAGAGCGCATTCGTACCAGCCGTTAATGAGGAACTATGTATTGGTTGTGGAGCCTGCGAGTACCTCTGCCCTGCCCGACCATTCCCCGCTATCTATGTCGAGGGACATGAAGTGCATAAGGAGAATTAACAGGCAGTTAGAGTTATCAGTTTGGAAACTCGAGTAGCCCTCTAGAATCACAGAGTAGCCCTCTAGAATCACAGAGTAGCCCTCTAGAATCACAGAGTAGCCCTCTAGAATCACAGAGCAACCCTTTAGAAAAACAGAGTAAAGAGTAATTTATGGCAAACAAAGATATTTCCCGACGCAAGTTCCTGAAAATGTTCGGACTTGGGACAGTGGCCACGGCCGCAACGCTGACAGGATGCAAGCCTGCGACTGACAAGGCCTTGGAGGATGAATACAAAAATCAAGTAGAGCCCGAGAAGGGCAAGATGACCTACAGAACGACACCAACAACGAAAGACAAAGTGTCGATTCTTGGCTACGGCATGATGCGCCTGCCTACTAAACCAGGTAAGGACAGCAATGGCGAAAGCAAGGAGGTCATCGACCAGGAGCAGGTAAACAAGTTGGTTGATTATGCGATGGAGCACGGTGTAAACTACTTCGACACCGCGCCCGTATACAGTATGGGACTTTCTGAGCGTGCTACCGGCATTGCCCTGCACCGCCATCCCCGCGAGAGTTACTTCGTTGCCACCAAGATGTCGAACTTTGACAATAGTGTGAAGACGAGAGAAGGTTCCATGAGAATGTTCTACAACTCGCTGAAAGAACTTCAGGTCGACTACATCGACTACTATCTCCTTCATTCTATCGGAGGAGGCGGTATGGACAGTTTCAATTCTCGTTTCATCGACAATGGTATTCTCGATTGGCTGCTAGAACAGCGTAAGATCGGTAAAATCAGGAACTTGGGATTCTCTTACCATGGCGATATAGAGGTGTTCGACTGGCTGTTGGAGAATAACGACAAATACCATTGGGACTTTGTACAGATACAGATGAACTATCTTGACTGGAACTTTGCCAACGAGATGAATGATAGAAACACAGACGGATCGTACCTGTACGGTGAACTGCAGAAACGAGGCATTCCTGCCGTCATCATGGAGCCTCTGCTTGGCGGCCGACTTGCTAAGCTTCCTCAGTACATTGCCAAACAACTGAAAACACGTGACGCCAGCAAATCAATTGCGTCGTGGGCTTTCCGCTATGCAGGAACACCCGAAGGCGTGCTGACCGTACTGAGCGGAATGACTTACATGGAGCACTTGAAGGACAACCTACTCTCGTACTGCCCGCTCAAGCCGCTAACAGAGGAAGAGAATGAGTTCCTTTACGGTGTGGCCAAAGACATTGCAGGATTCGCGACCATTCCTTGTAACGACTGTAATTATTGCATGCCATGTCCGTACGGCATCGACATACCTGGTATCTTCGTACATTATAATAAATGTAAGAACGACGGCACCCTGCCCCGCGATGTGAAAGACAAGAACTTCGAGAAATACCGCCGCCAGTATCTTATCGGACTCGACAGGAGTGTTCCCAAACTACGACAGGCAAGCCATTGTATCCAGTGCGGACAATGCGAGCCTCATTGCCCGCAGAAAATAAGGATTCCTGTGGAATTGGAGAAGATAGACCAGTTTGTCGAGAGTCTCAAACAAGGCACTTTCGGACAAGAAAACGATGAGGAAGAAGCCTAACATCAGGGCGTTTTTCTCATAAAGCAGTGAGAATTAGGTAGTTTTACCACAATTCTCACTGCTTTTTTACAAAAAAACGCAAATAAATTTTCATATCACGCTAAAAACTCGTATCTTTGCAGTCCGAAAATCAACATGAATAATTATAAAATACATTTTTAACAATGACTAAAGCAGATATCATCAATCAGATAGCAGAGACAACAGGTGTTGCCAAAAAGGATGTTTCAGCTACTGTAGAGGCATTCATGGAATGCATTAAGGGAAGCCTCATGGAGAAAGAGAATGTTTATCTTCGCGGATTCGGCAGCTTCATCATCAAGCACAGAGCAGAGAAGACCGCCCGTAACATCTCGAAGAACACAACGATAACGATTGCGGCTCACGACTTCCCCAGCTTCAAGCCTGCCAAGAGCTTTGTAGAGAAAATGAAAGGCGAAGAGTAAAAATTTACAAACATAATAATCACTTAAATTTTAAAGGCTATGCCAAACGGAAAAAAGAAAAAGGGCCACAAGATGGCTACTCACAAGCGTAAGAAGAGATTAAGAAAGAACAGACATAAGAGCAAGTAAGACTTGCTCTTAAGTCTTTTAAAGACAATGGGAAATGACCAGCGAAGTAGTAATTGACGTCCACGAGAAAGACATATCGATTGCACTGCTGGAAGACAAGAATCTGGTAGAGTATCAAACTGAGCCCCGCTCAGCATCTTTCTCCGTTGGAAACATCTATGTGGCAAAAGTCAGAAAACTGATGCCAGGTTTGAATGCCTGTTTCGTAAACGTAGGACATGAACGCGACGCTTTTCTCCATTATCTTGACTTAGGAAATCAATTCAATTCGTATGAGAAGTACCTCAAACAGGTACAGAGCGACAGAAAAAAGCTTTATCCTTTCGCTAAAGCCTCAAGGCTGCCGGACTTGAAAAAGGACGGAACAATCGCTACCACACTGCAGAAAGACCAGGAAGTGCTGGTTCAGATTGTAAAGGAACCCATCTCTACCAAGGGCCCGCGCCTCACAGGCGAGTTATCATTTGCGGGACGTTATTTGGTACTGGTTCCATTTAATGATAAAGTTTCTGTTTCTTCTAAAATTAAAAGTGGCGAGGAGCGCGCACGACTAAAGCAGCTCATTCAGAGCATCAAGCCTAAGAATTTCGGTGTGATTGTCCGCACTGTGGCTGAAGGCAAAAGGGTTGCCGAACTCGACACAGAACTTAAGGTCCTGCTAAAGCGTTGGGAGGATGCCATTACCAAAGTACAGAAGACGACCGAAAGACCTCAACTTGTATTTGAGGAGACAAGCAGAGCTGTCGCATTGTTGCGCGACCTCTTCAATCCCACTTACGAGAACATTTACGTCAACGACGAGCAAGTTTATCAAGAGGTCAAAGAATATGTTACGCTGATTGCCCCTGAAAAGGCAGGCATCGTCAAACTGTATAAAGGTAATGTGCCTATCTTTGACAACTTTAACATCACCAAGCAGATTAAGTCTAGCTTCGGTAAGACTGTCAACTACAAGCGCGGTGCCTATCTCATCATAGAGCATACAGAGGCCCTGCACGTGGTAGACGTGAACAGCGGAAACCGCACACGTTCAGAGAATGGACAGGAGGCAAATGCTCTCGACGTGAATCTTGGTGCCGCCGACGAACTGGCACGGCAGTTACGCCTCAGAGATATGGGTGGAATTATCGTGGTTGACTTTATCGACATGAACCTGGCAGAAGACAGACAGCTTCTTTATGAGCGCATGTGTAAGAACATGCAAAAGGACCGGGCCAGACATAACATCCTGCCGTTAAGCAAATTCGGATTGATGCAAATTACCCGTCAACGTGTTCGACCGGCCATGGATGTCAACGTAGAAGAGACTTGTCCAACATGCTTCGGAAAAGGAAAAATCAAATCGAGCATTCTTTTCACCGACCAGCTGGAACGAAAAATTGATTATCTGGTCAACAAGATTGGAGTCAAGAAGTTTTATTTACATGTTCACCCCTACGTAGCTGCCTACATTAATCAGGGCGTTATCAGTTTGAAACGCAAATGGCAGATTAAATACGGACTTGGCGTACATGTGATTTCCTCTCAAAAGATGGCTTTCTTGCAATACGAATTCTATGACAGCAAGAAACAATTCATCGACATGCAAGAGGAACAAGAGACTAAATAAAAAAGCCGCCCATCAGTAGGGCGGCTTTTTTATTGCTTACTTATTGCACTACCTTATAACGTACTCTGAACGACATTTTGTCGTTGTCCCAATTGGTGCCAAGGAGTTCGAACCGGCCAATCTGACTAGTACTCCGCACATGCTTACCTATGCATGGACATACATCATAGTCACCGATACGCACCAGGCGGATAGTCTCAGACGCATCATCAGGCAAACGGTCAAGCACCAACTTCGCATCGGGAGAGTCAGGATCAGCTTCCATGATAAGACCTTCAAGTTCTGCACGGGTGACATATTGGAATGTTACCGGCAGATCCTGTTCTATCAGCTCGTTCATTCCACGCTCTATCGCCCTCTCTTCTTTCCTGTCAGGCTTGTGGTCAAGAATATAGCTTATCTTACTCTTCTTGCGCTCAATGTGTGCATTATTGGAACGCTCACAGCCAAACATGCGTACCATCAGCTGATTCAACAAATGCTCCGCCGTATGAGCTGGTGGAAATTCTTCTTTGTTGTGGTCGTTCAGGATGTAATCTTCTGCCATTTTTCTTTTATACTTTAATTTTGTAAATCCTACCTGTATAAGGCGCAACAGCTACATGCAGAGAAGAATCAGGACACAAAACGATTCCCATCGTATCATCAGTCATTAAATCTATGGCTGTTGCCTCTGTCTGAGGAATGTGTAAATACTCAAATGCATGGCGCGGGATAGTCACGTCGCACTCTGCCGACTCGCCAGAGAAGTTCACTAATACCAGAATCAAATCGTCTTCTTCCTTACGGAGAAAAGCAAACTGCTGATACGCAAGATGCTGATTAACATACATTAAGTCGTAACACTCACCTTCGCGTATAGCTTTCTCTGTATTAGCCAGCATGAGAATCTTCTGATATACAGCCATCAGACTCCTCTCGTTCTTTGTCAGTTTCCTACGCTGATAGTAGCCATGAATCGACGAGTTTACCGACCAATAATCGAAAATCGTCGTACGACCGTCCTTGCCGCTAAAGCCTTCTTCATCCATACCTTGCTCTCCAAGTTCCTGACCAGCATAGCACATGAATGGATTGTTCCTTAACAACACGCAGACCATCAAGCCCGGAATAGCCTTCCATGCGTCACCAGCAAAGAAATCGCTGGCAATACGTTGCTCGTCATGGTTCTCCAAGAAATATAGCATATGGGCGCGTATATCATCAGTGGCCTGCCACTGGGCCGTGATATCTCCTGCCCACCTACGCCCGCAAATCACGTCACGGACACAATCATACATGCCTACCTTATCATACAAATAGTCAAAACCTGCATTTAGATAGTTGCGATATTGATTGGGATCGTACACCTCTCCGATAAAAATCTTTTCCGGATAACGATACTTCACTTTGTCAGTGGCCCAAGTCCAAAAAGCAGCAGGAACCATCTCCGCCATATCGCATCGGAAACCATCAACACCTTTATGTGCCCAGAACAACAGGATGTCGGTCATCTTACCCCATGTGTTAGGAATAGGATCGAAGTGCTCCGAGCGTCCACCCGCATCACAATAGTCAATGCCATAGTTCAACTTGACTGTCTCATACCAGTCGTTCCTGCCTGGGCGGTTACCAAAATAGTCATTGCCCGTAGCCTTTGCCGGAACCTCTTCGTATAACTGACCCTGAGAATTGGAGTCTGATACTTGAATCGCAGAGAGATCTAACGGTTTGCCCCAGCAATAATAAAAGTTATTGCGGATTGAGAAATGCATGTTGACATCATCTGTCTCACCTAAATCTTTAATACCTTCAGGTTTACAGATGCTCTTGTACTGTCGGGCGACATGGTTTGGGACAAAGTCTATTATCACTTTCATTCCAGCCCTATGCGTACGCTCTATCAAATCTTCGAACTCTTGCATGCGCCGTTCGACATTTACTGCCAAATCTGGATCAACATCGTAATAATCAGTAATGGCATATGGAGATCCAGCCTTGCCCTTAACCACTTCAGCATTCTGGCCTGGGATTCCGTAATGGGTATAATCGGTCACAGTGGCATGCCGGATGATTCCAGTATACCAAATATGCGTAAAACCCATGGACTTGATACTACGAAGCGTCTTCTCGTCAAAATCGTTCATCTTTCCACAACCATTCTCCGCACATGTACCATTCTTCTTACGCGTCGTGTTCTGGTTGCCAAACAAACGGGTAAAAACCTGATAAATGATGATTTTCTCTTGCTTCATAGTATTATATTGAAAATAAAAAGCACGAATTATACAGGAAAATCCTTTTAATCCGTGCTTGATAATTAAATCACACCGTGAACATTCACACTTCGGTCAATCTTTGCAATCATTCCTTGCAATGCCTTACCTGGTCCGCACTCAGTAAAGTCGTCAGCACCATCGGCAATCATATTCTGAACACACTGAGTCCAACGAACTGGGCTCGTGAGTTGGGCTATCAGATTAGCCTTAATTTCAACGGGATCTGTATGAGGTTTGCCGTCAACATTCTGATACACTGGGCATATCGGAGCCATAACCTCAGTCTTCTCAATAGCAGCCTGCAGCTCATCCTTAGCCGGTTGCATCAGCGGAGAATGGAAAGCTCCACCAACCTTTAGCGGAAGAGCACGCTTGGCACCAGCAGCCTTCAGTTTCTCACATGCCTCTTGAATAGCCTCTATATTACCAGAGATCACAAGTTGACCAGGATTGTTATAATTGGCAGGAATCACCACATAGCCATCCTTGTTAATCCCAGCGCATATCTCTTCTACCTTCTCATCTGGCAGTCCAATGATGGCAGCCATTGTCGAAGGAGCCATCTCACAAGCTTTCTGCATAGCCATAGCACGAGCATAAACCAGACGTAAACCGTCCTCAAACGAAAGTGCCCCAGCAACTGTCAGAGCAGAGAACTCACCAAGTGAGTGACCTGCGACCATACGCGGACGATTCTCCTCAGGATTCTCAGTATGAGTTTCAAACAGTGCAGAAATTACGCTATGCAGGAATACTGCCGGTTGCGTAACCTTCGTCTGTTTCAACTCTTCGTCAGTACCAGCAAACATAATATCCGTGATTCTGTATCCTAGAATCTCGTTTGCTTTCTCAAAAAGTTCCTTTGCCTGCTCATTACTGTCGTAAAGGTCTTTACCCATACCTACAAACTGTGCGCCCTGTCCGGGAAATACAAATGCTTTCATCATTATTCCTATTTTATACTACTTATATTATAAAGCGGTGCAAAGGTACGAAAAAACGGGGGAAATGCAAAATGAATAATTGGTTTTCTTTTATCTTTCCCTCTTCAAGACAGATGACTGTTCCTCCTTATACCTTTATGTACAACAAATCCAGTTATTTTTGTTGTACAATAGTTAGTCCATAAAATGAAATTAATGATTATTGATGAATTAATGCAGAATGTTTAGGTGACAAAAAATCCCGATTGTCATTAATGACAACCGGGACTCCTGCTTATTATTAACTGCTTTACAGTGAGAAAATAATCTCAATATTTTATGCCTCTGCAGGTACTTCCTCTTCCTCAACAACGGGGGCCTCAACGGGAGTCTCCTCAACAGCAACAGGCTCAGCATTCTCAGCAACAACCTTCACAGGAACCTTTACCTCAACCTCCTTATGGAAGTGAACAGTAGCCTCATAGTCGCCAATCTGCTTAGCATCACGCATAGTAATAATCTTACGGTCAACCTCGATACCCTTCTTGGCAAGCTCGGCAGCAACTGTAGCAGCATTCACCGAACCATAGAGCTGACCTGTGCTGCTCACCTTAGCAGCAATCTCAAGTGCAACACCCTCAAGAGCCTTTGCCTTGTCCTCTGCAGCAGCTTTCAGAGCGGCCAATTTGTGAGCCTGCTGACGAAGATTCTCTGCGAGAACTTTCTTTGCTGATGCAGAAGCTATAACACCCTTTCCCTGAGGAATTAGATAGTTACGGCCATAACCAGCCTTAACGTTTACGATATCGTTCTTATAACCCAGACCGATAACATCTTCTTTCAAAATAATTTCCATTCTTGCGTCCTCCTTATTTTACTTCATCAAATCGGTTACGTAAGGCAGCAGTGCAATCTGGCGGGCACGCTTCACGGCCTGAGCCACGCGACGCTGATACTTCAGAGATGTGCCAGTGATACGGCGAGGAAGAATCTTACCTTGCTCGTTCAGGAACTTCTTCAGGAACTCAGGATCTTTGTAGTCGATGTATTTGATGCCACTTTTCTTGAAACGGCAATACTTCTTCTTCTTTGTATCGATAGAAGGAGCTGTCAAATAACGAATTTCACTCTGTTCTGCCATAGTTTAAGCCTCCTCTTTTTTACCAAGCTTTGCACGGCGCTTCTCAGCGTAAGCAGCGGCGAACTTGTCAAGTTTAACTGTCATGTAGCGGATTACTCTCTCTTCACGGCGGTAGCCAGTCTCAAGAGTCTTGATTACTGATGGCTCAGCCTTGAACTCTAGCAGGCAGTAGAAACCTGTAGATTTCTTCTGAATAGCATAAGCCATCTTCTTCAGTCCCCAGGTCTCTTCATTCAGAATCTCTGCACCATTATTCTTCAGCAGATTAGTGAATTTAGCGACCGTTTCCTTCATCTGTTCATCAGACAAAACGGGAGTCAAAATGAAAACGGTTTCGTATTGATTCATACTGTTTAAAATTGATAAATAATTAATATTGTGCTAAAAAGCGGGTGCAAAGGTACAAATATTAATTGAGAAACGGATATCGACTATCGACAATTGCTTTAGACTTTAACTGTTTTTAATACTTATCGGCCCTTTTCATGCCAAAAACAAACAGGAATACGCCCAAAACAATGATAACAATTGGAACAAACAACAACCAGTTTACAAAAGTCATTCCTGTTAATCCTCCCACTATCAAGAGGATGGCACCGGTGATAACCAGTGCCATTCCTGTCTCTTTCAAATGCGCTTTTAGAAAGCTAACCATCACTTCTACAGTTGGAGAAAAGTATTAGTCAACCTCCGGAGTGATGAGTTTGTATCCCTTACCATGGATATTAATAATCTCTATCTGCTCATCATCTTTCAGGTGTTTGCGCAACTTGGTTATATAGACATCCATCGAACGAGCATTGAAGTAGTTGTCATCAATCCAGATGGTCTTCAATGCAAAGTCACGCTGAAGAATCTCATTAGCATGGCTACAGAGCAGAGCGAGAAGCTCGTTCTCTTTGGTGGTCAGTTTTGTCTGTTTCTCACCTATAGTCAGTAACTGCTTCTGGGTGTCAAAAGTGAAACGGCCAATCTGATAGACACTGCTCTCCTTGTTTTTCTTTCCACGTACGCGACGCAGGATAGCCTCAATACGGAACACAAGTTCCTCCATCGAGAAGGGTTTGGTAATATAGTCGTCAGCACCGATCTTGAATCCTTCCAGAATATCCTCTTTCAAAGTCTTGGCAGTCAAGAAGATAATAGGAATCTCTGCATTAGCCTGACGAATCTCCTGTGCCAGAGTGAATCCATCTTTCTTAGGCATCATCACGTCGAGCACACAAATGTCAAACTTGCTCTTGAGAAAAGCTTTATAGCCAGCCTCGCCATCGGGACAGAGCTCAGCAACAAAGCCCTTAGCCTGTAAATACTCACGGAGCAACATGCCGAGGTTCTCATCGTCCTCGCACAACAGAATTTTCAGTTTGTCTTCCATCGTCAAAAATATTTAATTGTTAATAAATGAATAATCCTTAACTCTTGATTACTGGCAGCTTGACAGTAAATTTTGTTCCTTTTCCATAATCACTTTCCACCTTAATCTCGCCATCGTGAAGGTCAATGATTTTCTTCACATAAGCCAGTCCTAGGCCGAAACCCTTGGCATCATGGCGGTTACCGGTGTGAACGCGATAAAACTTGTCGAAAATCTTCTTCAGGTTATCTTTCTTTATACCCATACCCGTATCGCGGATGCTGAAGTAAAGATGCTCGTCGTCGTTCCATGTTCTGATGTAAATGTCAAGCGGTTTATCAGCCTTACGGTACTTTACCGCATTGTCCATCAGATTGGTAATGGCATTCTGGAAATGTACCTCATCGACATACAAAGCAGAGTCGACTGCCTCAATCTCCGTATAAATCTTTCCACCTGTATGTTCTACGCGCAACGAGAACGTGCTTGCTATGCTCTCCAACATTTCATTCAAATCGAGCTCTTTCTTTTTAAAGACGGCCTTTTTGCGGTCGAACATTGACATCTGTAACACCTTCTCCACAAGGAAACGAAGACGTTTCGACTCATCGTTGATTACAGTTCCTAAATGGTTCATCATCGACGGACTCTTGGTCACGCTTTCATCGTTGAGCATCTGTGCTGCCAATGATATACTGGCAATCGGGGTCTTCAGTTCATGTGTCATGTTGTTGATAAAGTCGTTCTTAATCTCCGATAACTTCTTTTGCCTAAAAACGAGTATTAGGGTAATTACGAAGGTGACCAGCAGCACTAAAGTGAAGATCACACTCGGTATCATGAACCGAATTCCTGAGAACAAGTAACTGCTCATGTCGGGAAAGTGTATCCGCACAACGCCCATTTTAGCAGCCTGATCGTTAGGGAACAACACCTGCTGATACATGTATTTCTCACCTTTACTAGAATACTCAGGACAGCGATATACCTCGCGTCCGTCTTGGGCAGACACCGTAAAATGGTATGGAATATCTATACCACGACTTGACAGTTCCACCTTCAAGTCCGAGTCGAGCAGTTTGAAGTTAATACGCTCTTTCAGAGGCTTTTCAGAGGCAGTATAAAGAATAGAGTAAATAACTTCCTCTAACAAAGCCTTCTCATAGATATACCGGTTCTTCACTTTCTCCTGCATCGACTTAGAGGCCTCTGAGATGGTGTTTTTATCACTATGAAGAATCATTGCCTTTGGGATCGATGCAGGTTTGGTTGTGATGGTCTTCAACTCGAAGGATGAATAAATCGTACCATCTTTACCAGCTACCGCATATTGATGTGCATGCTGGATTGTCCCGTTCAAATCACTACTCACCGAGTCTTTCTTATAAGCTCTTCGCTCTGTCTCGTTGACATCCTTTTCTAAGTAACGGCGCGTTTCATTTAGTTCCAGATTTCGTGATACACGGTAGAGTGCACTCTTTACCGACTCGTCAAACTGTTCTTTCTTCATCTGAACCATCTCCTCGATGTATTTCAGCTGAAGGAAGAGCAGAGCCAAAAAAGAGAAGCCCATTACCGTTGCTATAATCCATATAGTTGTTTTCTTCATTATCTTCTAAATCCTTTCTGGACGCAAAGATAATAGAAAATGAAGTATAAGAGAACTTTTCTGTTAATTAGTTTTGTTAATTTTAATGTAATTAACGAGAATAATATTATATAATTAATAATTATCAATTCAAAAAAAGCCCATTCTCTCATGAATGGGCTAATAATACTTAATTGTATTCTTAAACGAATTATACAGCAGCCAAAGCTATGCTATAGTATTTCGAGAACACGCTGTCGCCGCGCGAAGGCAACACAACGGGAGCCATTGGACCCTGCAGTACACCAGCCGTCTCGGCGCGGCCGAAGAGTGTTAAAGTCTTATAGAAGGAGTTTCCTGCCTCGATGTCAGGGAATATCAGAGCATCAGCCTCACCGTTGATGGGTGAATCGATGCCTTTAGCCCACATATTCTGCACAGAGCATGAACACTTCACATCGAGCGGTCCGTCAACTATACACTTGCCAAAACGGCCTTCCTTTGCTAAATCTATTATCTCTTGGTAACCAGCCGTGAATGGGAACGTTTTCTCACTGACTTTCTCAGAACAGTGGACAAGTGAGATTTTGGGTTCCTCAATACCCAAGGCGTGGCAGGCATACGCAGCCACACGCACCTGCTCGATGCGCTGTTCTTGTGTGGGATATGGAATCACGGCAGCGTCTGTGAAGAACAACGGCTTCGGATAGTTGGGTATCTCAGCTACAGCAATGTGAGTCAGAATCTTTCCTTTAGGCAAGATTCCGGTCTCTTTGTTTAGCACAGCCCGCAACAACTTATCCGTATTAATCAAACCCTTCATCAAAATGTCTGCCTTACCATCACGTACCAACTCTACAGCACGTCGAGCAGCAACATCTGGATCAGGGTCGTTTACATAGACAGCCTCTGCGAATCCAGCCTCAACAGCCTTCTCAACAGCACGCTGGGTATGACCATCGGTACCACAAACAACTGCAACGCGTTTACGGTCACCCCTGTTCTTCAAATAGACAATCATGTCATCAAGTGTTCTAATAGCTTTCATAGTGTTTTCATTTTATTGGTTAGCAAGTATGTTTTTTATGAAGAGTCTTGGGCTTTCTGGAAAATCTAGAAAGCCTAGAGAATCAAGAGAACCCAAGACACAATATGGAAAAGGAATTAATCCTCCTCGGCAGCCTCAGCCTCGTGCTCCTTAATGAGCTGCTGCTGAATATCATTCGGAACAAGCTCGTAGCTCGAGAACTTGGTTGTGAACGAAGCACGGCCACCAGTGATAGAACTCAGCGAGATGCTGTAATTAGAGAGCTCCTTCAAAGGAATCTTGGCAGAAAGCTTCTGGTAACCAGCCTCACTGTCCATACCCATGATGATGGCACGACGACCTTGCAGGTCACTCATCACATCACCCATGTAGTCTGCAGGTACCAATACTTCCAAATCATAAATAGGCTCAAGAATCTTCGGACCTGCCTCCTTAAATGCTGCACTAAACGCATTACGGGCTGCAAGCATGAACGACAATTCGTTAGAGTCTACCGGGTGCATCTTACCATCATAGACGATCACACGTACGTCGCGGGCGTAAGAACCTGTCAGAGGACCTTGCTCCATACGCTCCATTACACCCTTAAGGATTGCTGGCATAAAGCGTGCGTCGATGGCTCCACCTACTACAGAGTTGATGAAGACAAGCTTTCCGCCCCACTCCAAATCGATTTCTTCCTTACCCTTGATGTTCATACGGAACTCCTGACCACCAAACTTGAACAGTGTCGGATCGGGCATACCCTCGGTATAAGGCTCGAGGATGAGGTGAACCTCACCAAACTGACCAGCACCACCCGACTGTTTCTTGTGGCGATAATCGGCACGTGCAGCCTTGGTAATAGTCTCACGATAAGGAATCTTCGGCTCCAGATACTGAATCTGAATCTTCTCGTTGTTCTCCATACGCCATTTCAGTGTGCGCAGGTGGAACTCACCTTGTCCGTGAACAATAATCTGCTTCAGCTCTTTCGACTGCTCTACAACCCAAGTCGGATCCTCTTGGCGCATCTTACTGAGTGCGGCCATCATCTTCTCAGTCTCGCTCTCATTTACAGCCTTCACGGCACGAGAGTACTTCGAGTTAGGATACTTGATGAAATCGTAACGCCAGTCACAATCCTTACCATTCAAGGCATTGCCAGTCTTTACATCCTTCAGCTTTACGGTACAACCGATATCACCGGCATTCAGCTGGTCTACAGCAATACGGTTGGCACCTGCACAAGCATAGATAGTACCAATACGTTCCTTTGAACTGCGATCAGGATTGTTCAAGTCGTCACCAGGCTTCACACTTCCGCTCATCACCTTGAAATAAGAAACCTCACCAATATGTGGTTCCATACCTGTCTTGAAGAAATACAAAGACGTAGGACCATCAACAACAGGATTAATCTCCTGACCCTGAGTGTTCTGAATCTTTGGCATCTCACTAACAAACGGAACAACGTTTCCAAGGAACTCCATCAAACGGCGAACACCCATATCCTTACCTGCACAAACACAGAACACAGGATAGATAGAACGGCTGATCAGACCCTTGCGGATACCTTCACGCATCTCGTCCTCTGTAAGGTTCTCTTCCTCAAAGAATTTCTCCATCAATGTATCATCGTTGGCTGCGGCAGCCTCTATCAAAGCGGCGTGCAACTCTTCTGCCTTATCCATTTCTTCTGCTGGGATATCCTCGATAATAGGAGCACCACCCTCAGGTTTCCAACTGTATTTCTTCATCAACAGGACATCGATAACAGCATTGAAACCAGGACCTGTAGCTATTGGATACTGAACGGGAACACACTTATCGCCGTAGATTTCCTTCATGTTCGACAGAATTGAGTCGAAGTCACAATGCTCACGGTCGAGTTGGTTGACGAGGAAAATAACTGGCTTGTTCAGTTTCTCCGTATAACGGAAAGCATTCTGTGTGCCCACCTCGGGACCATACTGTCCATTCACGAGGATAACTGCCTGATCTGTTACATTCAATGCAGTGATTGCACCGCCTACAAAGTCGTCTGAACCCGGGCAATCAATGATGTTCAACTTCTTGTTGTTCCACTCAACATGGAAAACAGTAGAGAAAACCGAGTAACCATACTCCTGCTCTACAGGGAAATAGTCGCTAACTGTATTCTTCTGCTCGACAGTACCACGACGTTTAATAATACCAGCTTCGAAAAGCATACTTTCGGCAAGAGTTGTCTTGCCGCTACCCGCACTGCCAAGCAATGCGATGTTCTTGATTTCGTTTGTTTGATATACTCTCATATCACTATAGATTTAAAGTGTTAATACGTAATTGGGGTCTAAGGTAGCAATTTTCCTCCAAATGGCAAAAAAAAGTTCAAAAAAGCTACAATATTTTTAAATATATTAGTATTTTTGCCATCAAGATGACCGGATTATATATACATATACCCTTCTGTAAGAGCCGTTGTATCTATTGCGGTTTTTATTCAACCACATTGCATTCTTTACGTGCCCGCTACGTAGATGCACTCTGTCGTGAGATGGAATTAAGAAGCATTTCCGGCAATCCACTTGACAGTAGAGTCAATATCTCAACCATCTATCTTGGCGGAGGTACGCCTTCACAATTGAATGCCCATGAATTGAATCAGATTTTCGACTCAATCTATAGAATTTATCAAGTAGAAGACTCTGCAGAGATTACTATGGAATGTAATCCTGACGATCTTGCTCCTAATACTCAGACCCTTCCCTTTAGCAATGCTTTCTCAGACAGTAAGAATCCCTCTTATGTGGAGATTCTTTCACAGCTTCCAATCAACCGCATCAGTTTAGGAATACAGACCTTCTCTGATAATCGACTGCAGTTTCTTCACCGCCGTCACACAGCCAGCCAGGCAAAGGAAGCCATCAGACTATTAAGAGCAGTAGGATTTAAGAATATTAGTATCGACCTAATGTTCGGATTTCCCGATGAGACAATCGATGAATGGCAATACGACATTGACCAGGCTCTTCAACTCGACGTTGAGCATATTTCTGCATATTCTCTTATGTATGAGGAAGGAACCCCCTTGTTCGAGATGCGCGCCAAAAGCATCAGCGAAGACCTATCCTTGGCAATGTATCACCTGTTAATCGACAGGCTTACCGCCGCCGGGTATGAGCATTATGAAATCAGCAACTTTGCAAAAACCACACATTCAGTATCCGCCCCCTTATCTTCTCGTCTGGTGAAGGTGGAAAAGAGTTCCCCGACATACTACTCTTACCGAAGCCGCCATAATAGTAGTTATTGGCATGGAGTCCCATACATAGGGATTGGCGCTGCCGCCCATTCATTCGATATTGACTCACGCTATTGGAATGTTTCTGATGTGCGTCAATATATTCAATCCATTGAGAACGGAGAGCTCCCCGTCGATGAAAAAGAAATTCTTTCTGTCAGTGAGAAGTATGATGATATGGTCATGACAGCCCTTCGCACAAAAGAAGGAATCAATCTAGAACAAGTACTCAACAGGTTCGGTACAGATTATCATGACTATTTATTAAAGAATGCCAGCCCATACCTAAACTCACAAATGCTTACATTGAATGATACGAATCAATTAAGATTGACTCAAAAAGGCCTTTATATCAGCGATAGCATAATGAGCGATTTGATGTATGTTTAACTTTTTTAAGACTTAATCTGCCAAAATTGACAGATTTCTTTATATATTTGCAAAAGTTTTTATCTAAATACCAAATAAACATATATAATAAGAAAAACAATCTAAATCTAATTAATTATGACAGCATTAATTTCTGTTATTCCTATCGTGTTGCTCATTGTATTGATGATGGGCTTCAAAGTATCCGGCTACAAGAGTGCTATGATTACCCTTGTAGTAACAATCCTTTTAGCCCTGTTCGCCACGCCTTCAATGGGTATCATCCCTGAGAAGTATTCTGGCCTATCAATCTATGGTATCACTCTCTGGTCGGTAATTGAGGGTTTTCTGAAAGCATGTTTCCCGATTATCCTGATTATCATCTGCGCCATCTTCAGCTACAACATCCTTTGTGAGACAAAAGAAATTGAGACTATCAAGACACAGTTTATTCAGATGACTTCTGATAAAGGTCTGCTGGTACTCCTCCTGACATGGGGACTTGGTGGTGTGCTCGAAGGTATGGCTGGTTTCGGTACTGCAGTGGCCATCCCTGCAGCCATCCTCATTGGTTTGGGTTTCAAACCGATGTTCTCAGCTGTTATCTGTTTGATTGCCAATACCGTTGCTGTAGGCTTTGGTGCTGTGGGCCTTCCCGCTACCACATTGGCAAACCAAGTAGCTGCAGAAGGAGTTGCCTCTCCCGAGATGCTCTGTGAGGTAGCCACCTTTATCATCATCCAGTTGGCCCTGATGTTTTACATCACTCCGTTCCTTATCCTCATGATGACCGACCGTACAAAGATCTTGAAGAATATATCTCTTGCCCTATTTGTTGGTACATTCTCCATTATAGTACAGTTCTGCTGCGCACATTTCATTGGCCCGGAGACTCCCGCCATCCTTGGTAGTGTAGCTGCTATTATTGCCATGTTAATCTACAACAAACTGTTCATTCGTGATGAGAGCCCTGCCGACGAGGTGAAAGTGGAAAAAAAGAAATTCGGCACAGTGAAGACGCTGAAGGCTTGGAGTGTATACGGACTCATCATTTTCTTCATCCTCATCTCCAGCAAGATTGTTCCTCCCATCAATGCTTTGTTAGGTAAGACATTAGTAACCCAGTTCGACCTGCCTGTTATTGGCAACACCTTTAAATTTGGCTGGCTCTCCAATGCTGGTCTGATGATTTTCCTCGGTGCTGTTATCGGTGGTCTCATCCAAGGTATGAGCTTTAACAGACTGATTAAGTTACTTGCTAAGACAACCATTAACCTGCAGAGGACTGTTGTTACGATTTGCTGCCTTGTTGCTATGGCCATGCTGATGAACAATACTGGTATGACAAACGATATTGCAAAGGGCCTTGTTGCACTCACAGGAGCAGCCTTCCCGTTCTTTGCACCGCTCATCGGTTCTATTGGAACATTCGTTACAGGTAGTGCCACGAATGCCAACATCCTCTTCGGTAAACTCCAGGCAACTGCTGCTGGCGACCTTGGACTTGTCAACCAAAGCACCTTCTTCGGTGTACCAGGAAACGAAACAAACTGGCTGGCTGCTGCCAACTGTGCAGGTTCAGAGGGTGGTAAACTTCTCTCACCGCAGAGTATTGCTATTGCTACTGCTGCCTGCGACATGGAAGGCCAAGACGGTGACATCATGCGTAAGACCATGCCGTTTGCTATATTCTGGATCTTAATGAATGGTCTGATGGTATTCCTCGGTCTGCACGTGTTCTAATTGACCTGAATAACACTAATCATATCAGAAAACGCTCAAGAATTCTTGAGCGTTTTCTTTAGTTTATCGATTGCATTCTCCAACGATTCTGTCGGTTCAATAATATTATAATCTTTCCAGAAATCTGGATCATCGAAGAAAAGGACCTTGTCATAGAATGTATCTCTGCTAGAGAACGATGATCTGCCTTTCAAAGCGTGGGGTTCTTGAAAGACATCAGTAACAACCATTTCTGTAACTGAATGGAATGAATTCGAGAAGAAACGCTTCTTCCAGTCACAATTGAATCTCATCTCACTACGGATATAATTCAGGCGGCTCACCCCATTTTCAGTCTTAAACGTGATGACAGCCTTCATTTCCTTAGGCTTAAACTTTACTCCTAACGGTTTTCTCACCAACATGAATTGAGTAGCTTTCTCCTTATCTATCATGTCCAATTCCAACTCAACCCGAGTAAAGGCAAAACTCTCGTAATCTATATACAATCGTCCGTGATACAAAGCATAGGGAAGGCTAAAAGCAACCGGAACTAATTCAATCACACACTGCAGCCGGTCATCTATTTTCACGGGACTAAGCATCCGCAGCTGATAATGCGAAAGTTCCTCATCATTGAGAAGGTATTCACGGTTTTTCACCACATCGAGAAAGACCCCAAGTGTCGGACCTCCAACAATTTTCACGCCAAGCGTATCAGTCTGACGCTGACTAAGCAGGCGGCGGCCTTTGGTGATTACTGCTCTGTCAACATTGACAGACCGGTGATAGCCTGTTTTGACTAAATCCGATACAGCCTCGGCTATATAAATGTAACGATTACGTTTCTGAACTGTCTCACGATAAAACGTCTGCAACATTTTACTCTCTTTACCAAAGTTATCAGGAATCTTGCTCAATGC
This sequence comes from Prevotella sp., assembly GCA_016291595.1. Lineage (GTDB taxonomy): Bacteria > Bacteroidota > Bacteroidia > Bacteroidales > Bacteroidaceae > Prevotella. The sequence goes on along the minus strand of JAEEXN010000003.1, from coordinate 753 downwards.
CATTTTCAGAATCTCCTCTGGATCATCAGGAGCTACGAAAATCTCTTTCAGCATAATAGAACTTGGCTGCAACCACACCTTAACATCCTCATTGCCACTTATCATCAAGTATCTGCTTTTGTATCCCAAGTGTGATACCATGATTCTATCTATGGGCGAAGAGCTCTTGATGATAAAACGCCCATCATCATTCGTCACAGTAGATATGTTAGTTCCTGGAACAGATATATTAGCCTGTCTCAGTATGGTTCTCGTTTCCCTATCTCTTACTATACCTGTAACAACAGACATTTCTGTCTGGGCTATTGACGCCAATGCCCATAACATGAGTCCTATTGCGGTAATTAATAGCTTTTTCATCATCTTAGTCCTTTTTAGTTTTGTATGGATTAACCCATTTTCCGCAAAGTTAATGAAAAAATCAATTCAAACAACAAAAAAGCGTTATTTTTTAACATGAGAAGAGTAGAGGCAAAAAAGAATGGTTGTAAGTATATGCCTTTAACATCTACGGAGTTTTTGAAGTGACATATTTACATTACAGGTTCTTGATGTGCATACCTTCAGGTACCATCAGGCATGTTTTGAGGTACATTTAACCATCATTCAGGGTACCGTCAGGCAAAAATGGGAAGTCTATCACTCTAGTGAAAGGATCCTATCACTCCAGTGATAGCTTTCTCTCACTCCAGTGATAGGACTCTCTCACTGCAGTGATAGTTTTTAAAAAGTGTTAAGAAGCGTTGTTGAAAG